>JAPLDY010000037.1 GCA_026391595.1 Bacteroidia bacterium | reverse complement strand
ACCGGGAAGCACAATCTTTCCCAGCTTTTCTTTAGCGCTAATCCCTTTTGTCAGTTGCATAGGCTAAACTGCTTTTAGGCTCATATCGAGGCTCCTTATATGATGAGTAAGAGCGCCCACCGAAACAAAATCAACACCGCACTCAGCATAAGCCCTGACGGTATCAAGAGTGATCCCTCCTGAAGATTCTGTCTCATATCTACCGTTGATCAGATTTACTGCAGTGGCTGTATCATCGATGCTGAAATTATCGAGCATTATGCGGTTAACTCCGCCAATCTTCATTATCTCTTTTACATCATCAGGATTCCTGGCTTCAATTTCTATTTTAAGCTTCCTGTTGCTTTTTTTCAGATAATCCCTTGTTTTTTCAATTGCTTTTTCAATACCTCCGGCATAGGTGATATGATTATCCTTCAGCATGATCATATCAAACAATCCCATCCTGTGGTTCATTCCGCCGCCTATCCTTACAGCCTCCTTCTCGAGGAATCTTAATCCAGGTGTCGTTTTCCGGGTATCAAGAACCTTTGTCTTCAATCCATGTAACAGGCTGACATACTGATTGGTACTTGTAGCTATGCCGCTCATTCTCTGCATTATGTTCAGTACCAGTCTTTCTGATTTAAGTATGGATTGCTGTCTTCCTGAAACATAAAAAGCTATATCACCGGGAATGATTTTTTTCCCATCTTCGATCAATATTTCACATGTGAGTTCTTTGTCAATGGCGCTGAAAGCTTCCCTGGCAACATTGACGCCTGCAATTATCCCTTCTTCCTTGACGAGCAGCTTCGCTTTGCCGTATGCATCCCAGGGTATACATGCAAGAGATGAATGATCTCCATCGCCAAGGTCTTCGCCAATGCTTCTTAGAATAAACTCCCTGAGAACCCTATTTTCCATTTTCAAGGTTAATGCGTATCTGCTGAATCAGCATCTCCTGATCGACTTTCTTCATCAGGAAATAGACTCTGAAATCACCATTTTCGGTCTTCAGATTGCCAGTGGCATATTGAAGATCATTCTTAACACCACTCTGATAACGAATTATAAAATCTTTGGTAGGATGAGACGTGAAGAAATCCTTCAGGATGGCTTCTGCAACATTTTTCTTGTAGAAATCCTCCTTTTCAGGGAGAAGCAGCTCGACAGTAGGATTCAGGTATTTCGACAATTCAGCAGCGTTGCCTGCCTTGAAGGCAATGGTAATTTCAGCAGGGATCCTTACCTGTTCCTGAACAGACATGTCAAAACTGCTGATTAAAAATAAGACTACCGGAAAAATATTTATTATGTTCATTAACTAAATATTAAATACCGACCTCGAAATATCACCACACAAATTTAACATATTTCATTTAAGTAAACCCTTGGGATTCCCGATATATTATAATTGCATGGACACATTATTAATTATACTTTTGTATTCAACCAGTGCAGATAATTTATTTACAAAAGTCGCGCCAATATTTATGAAGATCTCAATTTTGCAGACAGGAAAGACGACTGAAAAGCATATTTCCGAAGGTGTTGAGATCTATTCTGCACGGTTGAAAAAATATTGCGGATTCGGGATCATAACAATCCCGGATATTAAAGATACCAGAAACATGCCCGTAAAGGAACAGAAGTCCAGAGAGGGGAAGAAAATTCTGCAGGCTCTCGGAAAAGATGATTTTGTAATTCTGCTGGATGAGAGAGGGAAAGAGATAAGTACAGTCAATTTTGCCTCATGGCTTGAAGGCAAATCGCAAATGCAGGGGAAAAGACTTGTTTTTGTAATTGGCGGACCCTGGGGATTCTCGGAGGAAGTTAATGAAATAGCTGATTTCAGGCTCTCACTTTCAAAGATGACTTTCCCCCACCAGCTGGTACGATTATTGTTCATTGAACAGCTTTACAGGGCATTTACAATAATAAAAGGTGAACCTTATCACCATGAATAGGTCGTAATTCAACATTATGGAAAAATCACGGCGAACCTGGCTTCTTTTTCTCCTGACTGTACTTCTTATTGTGCTGGCATTGGCAAGTGAATCTCTGTACTT
>JAPLDY010000201.1 GCA_026391595.1 Bacteroidia bacterium | reverse complement strand
TCAGGCGACAGACCAAAGATAGAAGAATGAGTGGGAGAGTGGGAGAATAATAATGGAAAGTAAGGAATTAAACAGAAGGGATTTTACTAAGAGAGTATCACTTGCAGGTGTAAGTGTAGCGGCATTGCCGGTCATTGGTTTGGGAAGTGTATCGAAAAATAATCAGGTAAGCAGAGAAAGTAAAAGCGACTTTAAGATAAGCCTCAATGCTTACTCTTTCGACAAGCCTCTGAAAGCAGGAACAATGACCCTTGATGCCCTTCTTGATTTTTGCGGAAAAACCGGATTCGACGGGGTTGACATAACAGGTTATTATTTTCCCGGATATCCGGCTGTCCCGTCTGATGAAGTAATTTTCCATGTAAGGAAGAAGGCATTCAGGCTTGGTGTTGAGCTTGGATGCACGGGTGTGAGAAATGACTTCACCTGGTCGGATCCGCTTAAGAGGGCAGATGAGAAGAAGCTTGTTAAGGAATGGGTTGTAGTTGCCCAGAAACTCGGAGCCCCCGGTGTGAGGATCTTCAGTGGAAATCTTTCGAAAGAGAATTTCCCGTGGGATGAAAGAGCAAAATGGATTGCAGAAGATATTCGCGAATGCGCTGATTATGCTGGCAATCATGGTGTAATGCTGGCACTTCAGAACCATAATGATTTCCTGAAGACGTCTTTAGAAACTGAGAAACTGTTAAACCTTGTCAATCATGAATGGGTAGGATTGATGCTCGACATCGGAAGTTATCATACCAGGGATCCATATATCGATATTGCCGGAAATGCAAAATACGCTATAACATGGCAGATAAAAGAGAAGGTTTTTGTGAATGACACGCAGGTTGACACAGACTTCAATAAGATAATTGAAATAGTCAGGAAGTGTGGTTATAAGGGATATCTTCCGCTCGAAACCCTCGGAGAAGGCGATCCATATATGAAGGTTAAAGATCTCTATAATAGGGTCAGAAGTGTCTTAAACAGTTAATTCAACCTTCCTTCTTGTATCTTTTTTCTTTGGTCTTTTATCCTGTTTTGCAAACTCTTTCACCTGGTATACAAACGAATGGCGGATCGCCATCGTAAAATTCATTTACGTAGCTGTTGCACGAACTCATCATTTCATGAAGCGGAATGTCTTTTTCATGATCTGTGAATTTCCTGATCCCGTTCAGCAATGATGCTACAATCACTTCCTGTCCGATTCCCTGGATCGTCGATTTTACAACTCCTTTCTTGTCATTTTTCCATTTGCTGTCCCTGGTGAAACGGTAAGTAGAATATATGATCCATTCCGAGAATGGCCCTATAATGACCTCAACGCCAAGATCTTCTAACCTGTTGGCGATATTGCCGTTACAACCGGCATTGTCGCGCATGAATGTTTCTCCTACGATCGCCACTACTGGTTTGCGATGGCTCCTGTCAATTTCTATTTTCTGGAAATCATTGGCTATTTTCACCAGCAATTTATGAAGTCCACGACTACCCTTTTCAATGCACTTTTCGACCTTTATTATTGCCTCATCGTAAAGCCTCTCGGTTTCATCCTTGTTTATTTCATACGGCTTTATCTCCCTGTATATCTTTCTTACATAATCGAATGCAACAATTCCCTTCCATGCATTCATTCTGAATTTCAAGCCATGTTCCCCTGCGATATCCGCATAGGAAGTATCATTTGAAGGTGTGATAAGCTCGGCTTTTTCATATCCAAGTCTGTCAAATAGGATCCTGTGAAACTGGTTGTACTGTCCAAACCGGCAGGGACCATTATGGTCGGGCATGAAGAAACTCATCTTTGAAGGATCAGCTCCCGGTTCCTGGAGTTTTTTAACGAAGCTTCCGGTTGTACAAATCATTGGGAAGCACTCTTTCGATGAAGTGTATTTTCTGCCTATGGCTATTTCTTCCTGCGACAGTTTAGGAAGCACTTCCGAGGGGACTCCAACACTTCTTGCCGCAGCGGCTACCATGTAAGCTGCGTCATGCATGTAGGGGAAATAGAGTATTCTCTCTTTTGGAGGTGATGACGGGCTTGGTCTTGGCCTGAAAATCTGCACCTCTTTTTTCTCATTCTGTTCAGATCCCTTCAGGCTGTCGAGGAATGCTTCAATTCGCGTAACCATTCCGGCATCAGCTGAATGTTCGTCAACCTCAAGGTGAAGGAAAGGTTTCCCCTTCAGCTCTTCCGTAACATAATGCCATATGAATGAGTCGGGTCCGCACCGGAAATTGCTGATATAAACTGCATATAAGCCGTCAGTTTGTGCCACATGCTGGGGTGCTGCAATGGTCTTCTGTCCGTTCGGCCAGTACATATTCCTGTAATTCTCAAAAATGTTATATGGCGTAAGATCAAGCATATCAACCGGAATAGGCATGACATTCTGTGTGATAAGCTTTTCTACAAGCGCCAGGTTCAGGCAAGGATCTCCGCTGTTGTAAGGTCTGCCCAGGAGGACAACCGGACGGCATTTCGGTGGGAGATTGCTAAGAACATCACGGCCATAGTCAATAAGCCTTCTCTCGAAGGCAACCTGAACCGAATCGGCATAATAAATAGCCTCCCTGATATCCTTCTTTTTAATACCGAACTTTTCGCCAAAGTATGTTGTCATTTCCTTGACAAGAGCGCGCTCAAAATATCTGAAATGGAGTGTTGGAATCAGAAGTTTTGATTCATCTACTTTCCCTTTCAGGGCTGCTTTTACCATGAAAGGATATGTCTGGATCCATGGACAATTGCAATTGGTTGTCTTGTCGTATCCACGGAATTTGGCATTGACAATAAACGGTATGAATATAAAATCCACCCCTTTCTCCATCAGATCGATCACATGTCCCATCATCAATTCAACCGGCAGACATGTTTCGGCTGTGATGGTCTCAATAGATTTTGTAATAAGGGGCTTATCAGATTCTTTTGAAATAAATACGGTAAATCCAAGCTGTTCAAAGAAAGTCCTCCAGAACGGGAACTGCTGGTAGAATACCATAAGTGCCCTTGGAATTCCGATTGTTGTATTTTTCACCTCCTTCTTGTCATCATAGCCCTCCATCAGCATCTCTGTCCTTTTAAGGATCAGATTGGGAATATTGCTTGGACCCTTCTTTCTCCCATCCGTTTCATACTTCTCACACCTCCCGCCATAAAAAAGTGATTTCTTCTCACCTGATATCTTCACTTTTCTGATCTCGCAATGGTTCGTACACCCCTGGCAGGTGAACATGCTGACCTCATACGGGATATTACGAACGCCAAAACCCTTGAATGTGGTTTTCTGATCTTTGGCCATCGATCTCTGCGCCAGTATAGCGGCTCCAATAGCACCGGTGACGTCGAAATGCGGTGGAATGATGATCTTCTTTCCAGTAACCTCCTCAAATGCAGCTACAACAGCTTTATTGTTGGTGACTCCCCCCTGGAAGAAAATCTTGTTACCCACCCTGCGGTCCCCGACGACTTTCTGGAGGTAGTTGTAAACGATAGAATATGCAAGTCCTCCAACAAGATTTTCATTTCTTGCACCCTTCTGCATGAATGAGTTAAGGTCGGATTCCATAAATACTGTGCATCTGTCGCCCAGCTTCAGTGGTGTTTCCGAATTCAAAGCCAGGTTTCCGAACTCCCCGATGATGTTTATCTTCAGCTTTTCAGCCTGCTCCTCCAGAAACGAACCCGTTCCTGCAGCACAGACTTTATTCATCTCAAAGTCGATTACAACGCCATTTTCGATGCTTATGTACTTTGAATCCTGCCCGCCTATCTCAAATATCGTATCTACTGTGGGATCATAATCAATAGCTGCAGTGGACTGGGCGGTTATTTCATTCTGAATAGTATCGGCTCCTATGAAATCCCCGGTAAGGTATCGGCCTGAACCAGTTGTTCCGGCTCCGATGACTTCGATTTTATCACCGACCTCATCATATATTTCAGTCATGCCCTGCCGTATCGCTTCGAGCGGCTTTCCGGCTGTCGGCAAATACCGTCTGGCAACAACATTGTGCTTTTCATCTATAACTACAACATTGGTGCTCAGGGAACCAACGTCAATGCCAAGAAAAACCGGCAGCTTCTCAATTCCATTCAGCATGATAGTGACATCCTTGCAATATCTGGCTTCAGATTCCTTAAGCTTCGGCAGAGTTACAAAAGAGGTTGAATCTTCCGACAGATATTTTTTTAGGTCATCAAGTCCCTTGAAGCGAGTTATTTCAATATTGGTTGAGACTGCATACATGACAGCACCGATGGCTCCCATGGATGCATGGTATTCAGGAATGATAAGCTCCCCGTCAGCCAGGTTCAGAATTTCACGGAATGCCCTTACCATGCCTGCATTGGCTGCTACGCCTCCTGAAAAGATGATAGGCTTTTGTATCTCCCTTGATCTTGCAACATTGCTTCTGAAATTACGTGCCAGTGCAAAGCATAATCCGGCAACGATATCATGAAGAGGCGTCGCTATCTGCTGATGATGGATCATGTCGCTCTTGGCAAAGACACTGCATCTTCCGGCTATCCTCGGAGGATTGGCAGACCTGAGCGCCATTTCACCAAATTCATTTTCTATGTTCACCCCGATCCTCTTTGCCTGCTGGTCCAGAAAGGATCCCGTGCCGGCAGCACAGATGCTGTTCATTTCAAAGTCAACCAGCCGCGACTGACCTTTCTCCGGATCAGGTTCAAGAATGATGAGCTTGGAATCTTCTCCGCCTATCTCTATGACGGTCCGTGCATCAGGGTACAATGTCCCTGCAGATTTCGCCTGTGCAATTATCTCATTAACAAAAGCGCCACCGACCAGCTGGGTGCCAAGCTTCCCTCCTGAGCCGGTCATTACAAGTCCATTGATAGTATCTGGAGGATGATTGGTAAAAATATTTGTGAGCCTTTCATATAATATATGGAAAGGTTTTCCATGCACGTAATCATAATAATTCCCGAGGATGTTGAAATGACTGTCCATCAATATCGTGTTTACCGATACTGATCCTATATCAATACCAAGAAAACAGGATCCAGTTTCACCAGTGCCGGAACGGGAATGAGTATTATTACTCATAAAGCAAGCGGTGTTAATTGCTCAATCAATTATAAACAAAGCTAAACAACACGTAAGATATTAAAGAATAATTCAGAAATTTATTTTCTTCGGTGAAATTTCTTCATGTATTCTTTCACTACGTTGAGCCTTACGCCCATACGCCTTTATGCCTTTGCGCCGTTCTTTACACCCACTCATCCTTCAGTACATTACCGGCCAATCCTATGATCATCTGTTTTACAGGAACTTTTCTGGAAGCTTTTGCTGAAGCTGCCCTGACCATCTGAAGTAAACCCCCGCAGCATGGGACTTCCATCATCATAATGGTGATAGTGTTCACTTTTGCAATATCGATCATTGCAGTAAGCTTTTCTACATAAACATCGAGTCCCTGATCTAGCTTTGGGCATGCAATTGCAAGAGATTTTCCCTTAAGATATGCATTGTGGAAATTGCCCATTGAAAAAGCCACACAATCTGCTGCCAGAAGCAGGTCAGAACCTCTCAGGTATGGAGCATTGGGATTAAGCAGGTGCATCTGCACGGGCCACTGCCTGAGCTCAGATGGCTGATCCCCTGCAACCGGGATACTGATTACCTTTTCGGGTCTTTCGATAACCTTCGCCTGCGATCCCGGACAACCGCCAGAATGAGAGTGAGAGTGAGATTGAGATCGCGAGTTGTGAACCTCAGAAAGAACTTCATCAAGATTAAATTTCAGTTCGCTCGGGTGCCCCTTCAGATAACCAACACCTTCCTGAAGGTAACCTGTCTCACCATGATCCTTCATGTGTTTAAGGTGGGCGATGATAGTGTTTTTACCCTTACTGATCATCTGTTCCATGACCCTGGTTTCGCTATATGGTTCTGCTTCTCGTTTTTCAATCGTAATAGCGCCTTCCGGACAGTGGCCTATACATGCACCCAGTCCGTCGCACATCAGTTCGCTTACAAGCCTTACCTTGCCGTCAATTGCCTGCAAAGCGCCTTCATGACAATTGGGAACACACAGTCCGCAGCCATTGCATAAATCTTCATCTATCTTTAAAATATCTCTTTCCATTTTCTTTTTATTAGTCCCATTCCTGAAGGGAAGATGGGATTATTATTAATAGCTTTATGATACAAAGTTGAGAAAGGTGGATTGAAAAAATTGTAACAAATGTTACAAAATCAAAAATTTCTTGAATATTTTTACAGAAAAAATCATGGACTACAGTCAACTTGTTCAGTCACCCCTCTTCAGAGGTATCTCCTCAGATGAAATTGAGAAAGTGCTCACAGGTACCAGTAAGAAGTTCAGGAAATACAAAGCCGGTGAATTCATTGCATTCAGCGGTGAGCCGGTAAGCTCTCTGATGATTGTATTATACGGTGTTGTAAAAGGAGAAATGGTGGATTATTCAGGTCGTGTTATCAAAATAGAAGACATTCCTGCTCCCGGAGCCCTGGCATCGGCTTTCCTTTTCGGAAGCAGAACCTTTTTCCCCGTCAATGTTGTTGCAATCTCCGATACTGAACTGATGATCATCGAAAAGAGTGATTTTCTTAAGCTTCTCATGAATAATGACAGGATTTTGGGCAATTTTCTTGATATGATCTCAAACCGTTCCCAGTTTCTTTCCGAAAAGATTAAGTTCCTGAATTTCAGGACCATTAAAGGCAAGCTTGCCCAGTACATTTTGCATCAGACCATGAATGGCAGATTATCATTTAACCTGGGCATGACACAGGCAGACCTTGCCGATTATTTCGCAGTAGCAAGGCCGTCCATTGCAAGAGCACTTAAGGAGCTGGAGGATGAAGGATTGATAGAAGCATCAGGGAAGGTCATAAATGTACTGGACAGAAAAAGTCTGGCACAACTGATCAGCGATTGACAGCTAAGGGATTTTTAATCCGTCGGACCCTGTGGAAGGGTTATCGAGAAGCACGACCCTTCGCCTTCTACGCTTTCGACACTGATGGTTCCCTTGTTGATAAGGATAAGCTCCTGGCAGAGCTTCAGTCCAAGTCCGGTACCTTTCTCATTTTCAGTCCCAGGTGTGGTGGATATATCAGTTGAAGTAAAGAGGTGTTTCTGCTTCTCGGGTGATATCCCGATGCCGTTGTCACAAACCTTCAGCAGGATTCCTCCTTCGCTACTGCTCCTGTCTTTAAGAAGTATGCTTATCCTTCCATTGCGTGGAGTATATTTCACTGCATTTGATAAAAGATTCCTTATTATGATGTCCATCAGGTCCTTATCAAAATATGCCATTGAACTTCCTACCTGTGTGAAATTGACTGCGATCTCCTTCTTGTCGGCAGTCTCCTTGAAAATGCTCAGGTTAGTCAGGATAATATCTGCAAGATTAAGGATCTCAGGAGAATATTTTATCTTTTCCTCCTGGCCTCTTCCCCAGACAAGCATATTTTCGAGGAGAGAAATTACCATCTGCGCATAGTTGATACTGGAATTGGCAAAAGTGTCGTATTTCTCCTTGTACTCCTTCTCCTTTAACAGGTTAAGCATGTAAAGAATATTGACTACAGGACTTCTCAGATCATGAGCTATTACGGAGAATATCTTATTCTTCATCTGAATTGTCTCCGATAATTGTTTGTTCTGAGAAGCAATCCTTATACTTTGTTGCTCAATCTCCTCATTCCTTGCTTTAAGTTCCTGCGTCCTTTCATTCACACGCAGTTCGAGATTCTTGTTCATGAATTCCAGCTCATTCTGAAGCTTCTCCTTTTCCTGGTAAGATTTAACCCATCTGTAGAGGAGCAGCGCAGACTGAATGAATACGAAGATGACAACCGCATAAGTCAGAACATACTCGGACGATTCTTCGGATTTGCCCAGTGAAACCCTTATATCATGGATCCCTGCCACGGCCAGCAGAATAAAAGCCGTGAAATAAGCAATATCAATCCGGCTTCCTTTGAAAATCCTGATCAGGCTTTGAAAGGTAGCATATATCATCAGAATGAGCATAGATGGATATATTAACAGAGTCGTGTAGCTGAAAACCTTTACCGGAAGAAAAAGTGTCAGTATCAAAGAAATCGTAAAGAACAAACTTAAGGCCAGTGTAAATATTTTAAAATATTTTGATGGATATAATTCCAAAGCAAACCATAACCATCCCAGGAGAATGAAATAGAGTCCAAGGTATTCAAACCTGATGATCCATGTCCAGTCAATGCTAGCCAGCGTGTTTACCAGGAAATGTGAAGTAAAAAGAGGTCTGAATGCAAGACCGATTGTAGCTGCACAGAAATAGGCTATGACTTTCTCCTTTGGATTAAGCAGGAAGAAGAAAAAGAAGAAAAGTGAAAAGCCAGTCAGAAGGCTCATAACTGACCATTGTACGGCCCAGCTGTTTGCCAGCTGCTTTTGTACTTTGCTGAAAGTTCCAATATTCATCGGAAGCCAGAATCCTCCTCGTCTATGAGTATAGTTGGCCACATTAATGATTATATCCAGCGTGTCAGAACTGGGTGACATACGGAAAAAAACGCGTCTGTATTCAGGTTTTGTCTCCTCTGCCGATTTTCCCGGTATGCCGTTCCACCCATAGTATTCTCCATTGATATAAATGTCATAAGATGAATCTAATACAGGAAGGTCAACACCTAACGGTTTTCTGAATCCTGGAGGAAGAATGACATTCAGGCGATAAGTCGCGTAACCTGTGCGGCCATCCTTAACTACATTTCTAGGGTAATCTGTCCAATAGGAGGGGACATGACCATAGAAGTCAGGAGTTATTTCACTTCTTTTGAAGTCAAGAGGCCTCAGCATCTTGTTCCAGTAGAACTCCCATTCCCCATTCAGCTTTACGGCAAATTCGTCGCTTCCCTGGAATCCGGTCAGATCAATCACACCCCTGACAGCTTTCGGCTGTGGATTTTTTGCCTGAAGGCTTAAACCTGCAAGCAGTAGCAGGAATACAATTGACAGTCTGACTTTCATTTCTTTAATTAAGGGATGTACGAATCGTAAAGATAGATATTTTCATTAACCAATCCCTCACAGCTTTCACGGGTACAAAAAGCGGAGAGGCACCGGGCGGTGTCTTTCCGTGATTAACTATAAACCTGATCGTAGAATTGGCCGAACGGCCGTAGAATAGACTCTTTTGTGTATTAAATACATACTAAAGACGTTCCGGATCCTTTTTTGTTGCACCCTGTCAGGTTAATGTTACGTTAATGATTTGTTAATTATTTAAGTCTGAAACGCAATGAGTCAAGGGTATAGGAAGTGAATATGCCCAGCCCGCCTTCAATATTCGTATAGACTGGCTTGATTTCTGAAAAAGGATTATCGCTCCTGTCGAATTCTTTCAGGGAAGTATGAAAAAGGTAATATGACTCTTCAGTATTCATCAGATAAACACTTATAAATGCTGAATCATAGTTTTGGAATGAACGTGACATCCATGTATCCTGCTTTAATTTGTTATCAAAGTCAGCATCCTGATCTGTGAAAAAAACATTTTCAAACCATAACCGATCCATGTAAACTTTAGTTTCTAAACCGGTCAGTGTCTTGAATCCTGTGAATCTGCCAGTTATACTGTAGTAATTTTTCTCACCAGGGTGATCGGTAAACTCAATACTCATCCTGAATTGGATAAATGGGTTATAACCAGGCACTTCCTGGATAACAGTGGATGTATCCACTTTTATCATCATTTCCCGCTTTTGAGGAACTGTAGCGACAGCTTCTGCATAAAGTCCTTTAGTGCTGGAGATTTTCAGCTTGTACGTATTTCCGGGGATTATCGGCATTTTTTCGCTTCTGAACGATAGTCCAGAAGATGTTGTATCCAGCTGAAGTTCTGTTGTTCCATCACTGATTGTCCCGGTAACATCTCCCGTTTCCTCAACATGATCAACCCAGAAATAAAGTGGCTGGTTGGAGGTTACATAAATATCAGACACTGTATCAGATGGTGAAATATATGATGTAACTACAAGCTTCTGTTTAAAAACAGGTGCATCAACATAATTTACATATTTTTCGCATCCGTATCCGATAAATATGATTACCAGCAGGAGAGAATAATTATATGCTCTGTACTTCATCATCAGAATTTAAATGAATAAGAAAAAGAGGGTATGACAGGGAAGAGGCTGACCTGTTTTAAGATTGTGGAAGATTGCCCGAGGCTATTGGAAGCATACTGGATATTATAGAAGAACGGATTCTTACGGTTGTAAACATTATAGACAGATATTTCCCATGTCCGTTCACCCCATTTCTTTTCCTTGTGGAACTGAATTCCAAGGTCGAGCCGGTGATATGGCGCCATCCTGTAGTTGTTCTTCTCGCTGTATTCCTTTACTTCATAACCATAGGGAATATAATTTGGAATATCAGGTCTATATAGGGATATCATGGGGTGTTCGATTGCCGAATATGCCGACACGGGCATCGTTACCGCATTTCCTGTTCCATATACCCATGTGCCTGAAAGAGTAATATGGTTATTTAACCTGAAGGTTCCCACAAGCGATATGTCATGTCTCCTGTCGTACCTTGCATAGAATTTCTTTCCGAAATTAAGCGAGTCGAACTGCATCTGCGTCCATGAAAGTGTATAGCCTATCCATCCGTTAAAACGGCCTTCTTTCTTCTGAACAAGAAATTCCAGTCCGTACGACCATGCTTTTCCCGATGTAACATTGTCTTCCCAGCTGATTCCCTCTGCAGGGCCTTCTTCATCAAACTGAATAAATGTTGCTCCTTCCTTGTAGCCAAGCACATTGTCCATCGTTTTATAATATCCTTCGATGGAGAATGAAAACTCCGGGACTGATATATCCTTTACTAATCCGAGTGCTACCTGCCTTGATTTCCTGAACCTCCACGCTGCCGAGAGTCTAGGCTCAAAGAAATGATATTGTTCTTTTTGAGCCAGGAAGTGACTGAATCTGAGACCTCCGTTAACTTTAATATTCGGTAATGGCTGCCAGGTATCTTCAAAGTAGATCCCCGACTCAAGGCCGTCAGTCTGGTCTTTCTCCTTTTTGCTGACATTGACCGGTTCATCCACTTCAATGAAGACATAAGGTGTGAACCTGTGCGATATAACTATTCCTCCTGCCTTGATCCAATGTGAGGGTGATGGAAGGTAATCAATGTCATATTTCAGAGAGATATCCCTTATTCCCGAGTAGTATTCAGCATAATAGTTTTGGCCTTCAGCTTTATCTTTATAATCGTAAGTAACTCCGAATTTATAATCACTGAAAACCAGAGATGTGTTTGAAAAGAGCTTGCTGTTGAAGAGGTGGTTCCAGCGTAAAGTACCAGTGGTATTGCCCCACTGTAATCCGGCATTCTCCTTATATTCCTGATCCGGATCTTTATACTTTACATAGAATTTATCCTTTCCGAAATATCCGCTTAGATAGAGCTTGTTTTTCCTGCCAAAGTCGTAGTTGACTTTTGCATTCAGGTCGTAGAAAAAATAACCGGCATCAGTACCTTCCATGTCCTCCATAGACTTTATGATCGGCCTCAGAATGATGTCTGCATAGGTCCTTCGTCCTGAGAGAAGTATTGAGGATTTATTTTTCACGATTGGACCCTCAAGAGTAAGCCTCGATGAGATAAGTCCTATCCCTCCTTCGCTGTGCCACTTTTCCTTGTTCCCCTCTTTCATATTCATTTCAAGTACAGAAGACAGGCGGCCTCCATAGCGTGCAGGAAATCCGCCTTTTGTAAGCTCAATGCTCTTCAGCGCATCACCATTGAAAAGGGAGAAGAAACCAAAAAGATGGGAGACATTATATACAATTGCATCATCAAGAATAATGAGATTCTGATCCGGTCCGCCTCCCCTTACATATAATCCGCTGCTTCCTTCGGAGCCCTTCTGCACACCCGGCATCAGCTGAAGCACCTTCATCACATCCTTTTCGCCTAAAAGTGACGGAATATTTTTAACCTGTGCAACAGCGACTGATATAGTACTCATCCGTGAAGATTCGCTCAATTTTTCAACCCGGTCCGCTGTTATCGTAACCTCGTCAAGAAGTACATTGGACTTAAGCTGGAAATTCAGCTCAATATCATCATGGAGTACTGTTTTCTTAGTCTCGGAGCGGAAACCAACGTAGGAAGCAGTGATTTCAATGGTGTCCGATTCATGAAGAGTGAGTGAAAAGAATCCATAATTGTTTGTCACAGTACCTGTCTTATGATCAGATAAATAGATGTTGACACCTATAAGCAGTTCACCGCTCCCTGCCTCCCTGACAAATCCGCTTACCGTATGACGTACCTGCTGCTGCGCTCCCAGGTCAACATAAACAGGAAGGAATAAGATTAGATATAGCATCAATGTTCTTATAATCCTCAGACAGTTATGATTAAGTTGCATTTTTTTGACAGTAGTGAACCATAAATATAGAAAAAGTATTTAACTTGCACCCCATTATGAACATCATTAAACTCAGATACGGTTTCCTGATGCAACGTCTTGGCAGACGCCTTTATTGCTGTCTGATGTTCTATTATTAATAGCTCTGACTCAGAACCCAACTCCCGGGCTCTGACTATAATCCTTTTCCTTTCTTCCTTTTATCTTTTAACTTTTATCTTTTGTCTTTTTCCTTTTGTCTTTTATCTTGTTATGAAAGGTCTCATTTTCAGCGTTAAACGATATTCAGTCCATGACGGTCCCGGTATCAGGGTGACCTTTTTCATGAAGGGTTGTCCGCTATCGTGCTGGTGGTGCCATAACCCGGAAGGGATCTCTCCGGAACCTGAGAATGTTGAACAGATTGAACGAGTGGGGGAGAATGAATTCATTGTGCCAGAGCAGGCCGGGAAATACTATTCTGCTGAAGATATACTTGAGATCACCGAAAAAGAAAAAGTATTTATTTAAGAATCGAAAGGAGGAGTCACATTCTCCGGGGGAGAGCCAATGCTTCAACCGGAGTTTCTGTTGGAGGCCTTGAAAAAATGCAAGAGAGCCAGCTATCATACCGCAGTAGATACATCAGGTTATTCGAAGGCAGACAATTATAAAGTAATAATTCCTTATACTGATCTGTTCCTTTTCGACATCAAGCATCTTGATGATAAAAAGCACTTACAATATACCGGAGTCTCAAATGAATTGATTCTGAATAACTTGCAAATAATACTCGATAGCAGAAAGGATGTTATGATCAG
The DNA here is from genome assembly GCA_026391595.1 of Bacteroidia bacterium. Taxonomy (GTDB): domain Bacteria; phylum Bacteroidota; class Bacteroidia; order Bacteroidales; family VadinHA17; genus LD21. Next base: position 20,831 of record JAPLDY010000201.1, on the reverse strand, counting down.
ATTTCCTGTCATCCCCGGTATTAATGATGATCAGGAACACCTTGAGATTCTGAGGTCATATCTTATGAAAATAAAATGCGATAACCTTAAAAAGATCAGTCTGCTTCCATACCACAGGATCGGCTCATCGAAATATAAAAAGTTCAAAGTTCCTTACCGGATGAACGGTGTAGAACCACCTTCACCCGAAAGAATAAAGGAACTGAAAACATTTTTTGAAGAAACAGGAATTAAAGTTAAGATCGGAGGATAATATTAATGACCCCCCTTCATGTTCCCCCCTTTTTTGTCACTGACCCCCCTTCCTGTTCCCCCCACGGGGGGAAAGCCATTTATTCTTTTAGTTTTTTACTCCTTCCCCCCTGGGGGAAGGCCGGGTTAGGGGTCCTTTGTCCTGGGGAAGTCCCGATAGCTATCGGGAGCGTTTGGTGTCTTGAAATAATTTTAAAAATGAATATCAAATGATACTATCACCACGAGTAAAAAAACTAAGAGAACAAAGTCTGAATGCAGTAGAAAAACTCTCACCCGAAAGAGCACTGCTTATGACTCAATTCTATAAAAGCGATGAAGCCAGCGGACTATCTGCCCCGGTGTTGAGAGCAAGGGCTAGTGAGAATCTCCTGAAGAACAAGAAGCTGTTTGTGGGAGAAGGAGAGCATCTCGTGGGACAGAGAGGCCCGGCCCCGAAGGAGACTTCAACTTACCCAGAAATAAGCCTACATTCAATGAAGGATCTTGAGATCCTTGATACGAGGGAGAAGGTCTCATTCAAGGTTGATAAAGAAGTAAAGGATATTTATGCAAAAGAGATAATCCCTTTCTGGAAAGGCAAAAGCAATCGCGACAGGATAATGAGTCTTATGACTCTTGAATGGTTGAATGCCTATAACGCAGGCCTCTTCACGGAGTTCCAGGAGCAAAGGGCACCCGGACATACAGTTCTGGGATACAAGATGTTCAGCACCGGCTTTTTAAAGCTGAAGGAGGAAATAAAGGAGGCTGTCTCAGCTCTTGACTTGTTTGGAGACTCTCAGGCTTTTGAGAAGCAGGAGGAGCTTACTGCAATGAATATTGCCTGCGATGCTATAATAATGTACGCCGGCCGTTATGCTGAAGAACTCGATAATTTTGCAAAAAAAGAGAATGACCCGGCTCGTAAAAACGAGCTCTTAAAAATGGCTGTTGTCTGCCGTAGAGTACCGGCAAACGCTCCTGAAACCGTTCACGAGTTGCTCCAGCATTACTGGTTCATCCATCTTGGAGTTATAACAGAACTTAATCCGTGGGACTCATTCAATCCGGGACGTCTCGATCAGCATCTTTATCAGGTATATAAAAAGGAAAAAGAACTGGGCACCCTTTCTGACCAGGAATTATTTGATCTGCTTGGCTGCTTCTGGGTGAAATTCAATAATCATCCGGCCCCCCCTAAAATGGGTGTAACAGCCTCTGAAAGCAGTACTTATACTGACTTCTGCCTAATCAACCTGGGTGGCGTGAAGGCCGACAGCACAGATGCAGTGAATGAGATGACCTATATCCTTCTTGATGTGATCAGGGAGATGCGGATTCTTCAGCCAGGCTCAATGGTTCAGATCAGCAGGAAGAATCCTGACATATATATTCACAAGGCACTCGACATTATTAAGACAGGCTTCGGCCAGCCATCATGCTTCAATACGGAAGCAATAATACAGGAACTTCTGAGGCAGGGGAAGAATATTGTTGATGCCCGTAATGGCGGATCATCGGGATGTGTTGAAACCGGAGCTTTCGGCACAGAGGCTTATTGGCTGACAGGTTATTTTAACCTTCCCAAGGTGCTCGAGCTTACTCTCAATAACGGTTTTGACAACCGTACAAAAATCCAGATCGGATTAAAAACCGGTTATGCACAGGACTACGGCTCATTTGAGGAGATGATGGCTGCTTTCAAAGCACAGGTCAACTATCTGATCGATATAAAGATAAGAGGCAACAATGTGATCATGAAAACATTCGCAAACTGGCTGCCGGTGCCGTTTCTTTCACTGCTTGTCGAGGACTGCATCCGGAACGGAAAAGATTACAATAACGGAGGTGCCAGGTATAATACTTCTTATATACAGGGAGTCGGTCTGGGGAGTATCACTGATATCCTGACATCTATACATTATAATATATATGATAAGAAGAGGTTCACCTGGAAAGAGCTTTTAAGTGCCACTGAGGCAGACTTTTCAGGTTATGAAAAGATCCAGCATGATCTTATCTATGACACTCCCAAATATGGTAATGATGATGATTATGCTGATCAGCATGCTGTAGCAGTTTTTGAAATATATTACGACGCGGTAAATGGGAAACCTGATTCAAGAGGAGGTGTTCACAGGATAAACATGCTGCCCACCACCTCGCACGTCTATTTCGGCAGTGTACTTGGTGCCACCGTTGATGGCAGGAAGGCATTCAAGCCGTTGTCTGAAGGAATATCACCAAGTCAGGGAGTAGACAAACAGGGCCCGACATCTGTTATCAAGTCGGCTTCAAAGATAGATCATCTTCGTACCGGAGGCACACTTCTAAATCAGAAATTTTCTCCCCGGTTTTTCGATGATGAAGATAGCTACAACTGTCTTACTGCATTGATCCGCAGCTACTTTGTCCTCGATGGTCATCATATTCAGTTCAATGTTGTAAATGCCGCAACACTCAGGGATGCCCAGAAGCATCCTGAACTATATCGTGATCTGATAGTGCGTGTCGCAGGTTACAGCGATTATTTCAACGATCTCGGCGAGGATCTGCAGAATGAGATCATCATGAGGACGGAACATGAATAGTGATTGGTGAATGGTGATTGGTGATTGGTGAATAGTAATTGGTAATAGGTGGATAGTGATAACCTATACTCAAGGAAACAGTCTTAATATTGCTACTGCAATAAACGAGTTAACTTTTGTCACTGATCCAAGTTCCTGGATTTATAAGAACTAATAAAGCTGTTCAGTTTCAGGTGTTCTTTTTCAAGAAACTGACTCCCCTGTGTAAACCTGTGTTCCCTTGGTAAATCATTGTAAATTTCCCAGGCCAGCTTACTAATTTCCAGCGCAATCTGATATATCTCTAAATCTTCAAGTACCATTGTCAGCGAGACAATAACCTATCCAATACTATCACATCTTTCCCACAATCACAAATCACAAAAAAAGGGTGCAAGTCATTTGCACCCTTTTTATAATCACTTTCTCATCTATTTCTTCTTATCCTTCACCTCATTGAATACCGATGTTGCTGTTGCAACGATTCCGGCGATATCCGAGAGGTTGGATGGTAAGATCATCGTATTGTTTGTTTTTGCGAGACCTCCGAATGCAAGAAGGTATTGCTCTGCGATCCTGAGGTTTACAGCGTTAAGTCCATTTTCTTCAGAGATGGCTTTTGAAATAGCTCTTAATCCGTTAGCCGTGGCATTTGCAACCTGTTCGATTTCTGATGCTTTTCCTGCAGCCTCGTTGATACGTTTCATTTTCTCACCCTCCGACTGAAGGATAAATTGCTGCTTGTCGCCTTCGGCATTATTGATCTTGGCCTGCTTGGTACCTTCTGATTCAGCAATGACAGCTCTCTTCTCCCTTTCAGCTCTCATCTGCTTTTCCATTGAATCGCGAATACTCTGCGGTGTAGTAATATTTTTTACTTCATAACGGGTAACCTTTACTCCCCACGGTTCGCTGGCTTTGTCGACTGCTTCGACGATTGTTGCATTGATAGATTCGCGTTCCTCGAAAGTGCGGTCGAGCTCAAGCTTACCTATTACGCTTCTCATTGTTGTCTGCGCAATCTGGATAGATGCAAACCGGTAATTATCAATACCATAAGAAGCTTTCTGAGGATCCAGCACCTGCAGGTAAAGGATACCATCGACTTCAACAGCAATATTGTCGCGGGTGATACAGATCTGCGGTGCAACATCAATAGCCTGTTCCTTCAGTGTGTGTCTGTAGCGGACCTTGTCGATAAAGGGAATTATGACCTGAAACCCTGCGGTGTAAGTGGACTTGTATTTACCAAGTCTCTCAACGATGATGGCTGTTCTCTGCGGAACAACCTTTATCATAGTTGAAATTAGAATGAAAACAAGAAGAATTACACCAATAAGAATGAAAGTTGTACTCATTTTAGTTATTTTTTAGGTTCAACGATTAATTTAAAACTGTCTTTTTTAATAATGATAACTGTCTGACCAGCTTTTATTTCTGAACCGGATTCAGCAGACCATCTCGTACCTTTAAATTCAACTTTTCCTTTTTTATCAGAAGCGAAATCTGCAACCGCCACAGCTTCTTTACCGGTAAATTCATCCTCAACTGCTTCGGAGCGATTATCCTTACTGTAGAAAAACTTCTTTGTAATCATTTTTCTCAGGCCCAGAAGAGCCAGTACCGAAACAACTACAAATGTGATTGCCTGCCAGTTAATGCCAAATTGCGGACCTGCGATAAGACAAATAAGTGCTGTGACCCAGGCTCCTAATCCGAAAAAGAAAATGACAAAACCAGGAACGACCAGCTCAAGAAGGAAGAGCACAAGCCCTATTATGAACCAGATCATCTCAGGTTTGGAAAAAATAGTTTCGCTCATAGTTATAAATTTAATGTGATTTTGGGAAATTTGTATTGTATGGAGTAAAGATAATCAAAAACCCGCACAAAATCAAGGATACAGATCAATACTTTTGCAGATTGAATATAGAAATAAATAAATATTGCAGAATTCATATATTTTCTGTAATTTAATACCTTATAAATTCCATTGGAATTGTACTGGGATTAATAAATACTCTCATACTTATAAAACGGGATAAATGATTGACCTGCAAGTGATAATAAATATTGTACATTAATGGTTTTTAAGCAATAACCTGGAAAATATACAAGTAAAATGGATAAATTCCTTGATTATTTCGGTAACCGGGAACAAGGTTCGGACAAGTCCGGCCATGATGAGGGTCCTGTTATTACTATCTCCAGAATGACAGGCTGTGATGCCCGACAGGTAGCTGAAAAGGTTGTCGAAAGTCTTAACCGCAAAAGCGGTGGCACAAAATGGAAATGGATTGACAAGGGCATTATTGCTAACATAGCCAAAGAGCTGGATACAAGTGATGAAAGAGTTGAGAATTTTTTTAAAGGATTTGAATTATCAAATATATCCGAAATGTTAATGGCTTTTTCAGGCGGCTTTGTGAGTGATCTGCGACTTAAGAAGGCTATCAAGGATGTTGTCCTTTCATTCTGTAAGCAAGGACATATTGTCCTGGTCGGAAGAGGAGGAGCTTCCATCGCACATGATTTACCTAATTCTCTCCACGTCAAGCTGACAGCACCATTTTACTGGAGGGTTAAGAATGTCATGCAAAAGAAGGAGATGGATATTGAAGCTGCAGAAGAATATGTTGTCTTTAACGATGAAAAACGCCATAACCTGATAACCACTTTTCTAGAGAGGAAAATTGTCAATATTGATTATCTCTTCGATTGTATATTTGACCGGTCTTCTTACAGCATACCGGAAACGGCTGAGTTTATTGTAAACATGTATGAAAAGAAGTTGGGAAAATCATCTTCTGACCGGACAACAAAACCAAAGATCTTCTGAACCTTACAGAACTTATATATTCAACTCCCCAATCCTCTTTATATGTTCCCCTGTCCTTCTGTCGAGGCTTTTTCTGTAAGCATCCCAGTCCTTTATTGGAAATTTGGCGACACCTGTGCTTATTGCAGCTTCTGCAACTGCAGAAGCAACCGTTGATATCAGTCTTGGATCAAGCGGTTTCGGTATAATATATTCCTTTCCAAAAGTCATTTTATCAACGTTGTAGGCCTTGAGGACAGCAGCAGGCACAGGCTCTTTTGCCAGTGATGCCAGGGCCCTGGAGGCTGCCAGCTTCATTTCCTCATTGATGGTTGAGGCCCTTACGTCGAGGGCACCGCGGAAGATGTACGGGAACCCGAGAACATTGTTGATCTGGTTTGGATAATCCGACCTTCCTGTTGCAAAGATAAGGTCTGAGGCAAGCATCTCCTTTGTAAGCATATTTGCAACTGAAAGCCCCAGGAAGAAATCAGCTCCTTTAACTGCTTCAGCCAGGGTATCAATATTCCTGGTTGTTACAAACTCCAGCTTATACTTGTTGAGGTCTTTCCTTTTGGTGTTAACAACTCCCTTGCTGTCGACCATAACTATATTTTCCTTTTTTACACCCAGGGAAGTATAAAGCCGTGAACATGAGATAGCTGCGGCACCCGCTCCGCAAACCACTAATTTAATTTCGTCGATCTTTTTGCCGGTGATCTCAAGGGCATTAAGTAGTCCTGCTCCGGATATAATTGCCGTTCCATGCTGGTCGTCATGAAAGACAGGAATATCAAGCATGGCCTTCAGCTTTGTCTCAACTTCAAAGCACTCGGGAGCTTTAATGTCTTCGAGGTTAATCCCTCCAAATGTGCAGGCGATTTTTGCACATACCTCGATCAGCTTTTCCGGGTCCTTCTCATTAACTTCAATATCAAATACATCGACATCTGCAAAGACCTTGAACAGCAGGCCTTTACCTTCCATCACAGGTTTACCGGCCAATGCACCTATATCGCCAAGTCCAAGTACTGCAGTGCCATTTGAAATGACAGCCACCAGATTTCCTTTTGCAGTATAATTATAGGCATCATCAGGATTTTTTTCAATTTCGAGGCATGGGTAAGCTACTCCCGGGGTATAGGCAAGACTCAGATCAAACTGTGTTCCGTAAGGCTTTGTAGGTATTACTTCTACTTTGCCATGACGTCCTCTGCTGTGGTAGAGAAGCGCATCATCCTTGGTTACTTTTGGCATGGATATGTTTTTTGGTTAGTTTCTTAAATTGGATAATCAATCAGGCAATAAAAATTATCAATCGAAAATATAATATTTTAATCGACTTTTATATGAATTCCGTCATGTTGTTCTGATCTGTTATTAAATATTTCTGCACACATCATTGAGATCGATGATAAATTGAGATTTTGACAGTATAAATTTTGCAATGACGACAAAAATAAATACTTTCAACTCCTGTATTTACAGATCTTCAAACCTGACCTTTTTTAATTTTAGATAATATGGAGCGAAACCTTGCTATCGGCGCTGATATTGGAGGGAGTCATATAAGCTGTGCCGCAGTTGACCTTTCGACAGGAAAAATCCTGAAAGAGACACTTACCGGACGGGAAGTGAACAATCAGGCTCAAGCCAGAGTAATTATTGAGGTATGGGCATCAACCCTTACAGAAGTATTATCCAAGGTCCCCGCTGAAAGTGTCAAGGGAATAGGCTTTGCAATGCCAGGACCTTTTGATTATGTTAAAGGCATTAGCTATATAAAGGGAGTCACTAAGTATGAGAATCTTTATGGAATAAATATTGCCGATGCAATTTCCAGCAGTCTGGATATACCCGATGATTTCCTGATAAGGTTTATGAATGATGCGTCATCCTTTGCTGTGGGCGAAGCATGGGCAGGCAGCGCAGCTGGTTCAGGCCGTTCTCTGGCTATTACTCTTGGTACAGGATTCGGATCAGCTTTTGTAAGTAACAGGATACCCATAGTGGACGGTGCTGAGGTGCCAAAGCTGGGCTGTATTTATCATATTCCCTACCGGGATGGTATTGCTGACGATTATTTTTCTACAAGGTGGTTTATCGGGCAGTATAAAGATGCAACCGGAAAGGAAATAAAAGGTGTGAAAGAACTTGCGGATCTGGCCGGTACTGATAAAACTGCATCAGATCTTTTTACCGACTTCGGGAACAGGCTCGGGATCTTCCTTGCGCCATTTCTTCTTAATTTCCATGCAGAGATCCTTGTCATAGGTGGTAACATTTCGCATGCATTTAACCTTTTCGGGAAAGTCTTTGAAGAGAGCCTGAAAAGAAAGAAATGCAATTGCAAGGTGGCTCTCTCAGCACTGAAGGAGGATGCTGCAATCCTTGGAAGCGCATATCTCCTCGACGATGAATTCTATAAGTCGGTACAACACGCACTGCCATTAATGTAATGCCAAATCAATATTATGACTGAAAAAATTAACCTTAAAAAGATTGCCCCGGTCCTCATGGCCTTCTTTGTAATGAGCTTTGTCGATCTGGTTGGTATAGGAGTTGATCGTGTCAGCAAGGATATGGACCTGAGTGCAACTCTTGCCCAGCTTATTCCTTCAGCAGCATTTCTCTGGTTCTTTCTTTTGTCTGTTCCTGTCGGTGTTCTTCAATCTCGTTTGGGCAAACGTTTTATGCTGAATATTGGAATGGGAGTCACGGCTCTGGGCCTTCTGGTTCCCTTCTTCTTTTATTCTTTCGAAATGGTCCTTGCAGGATTTGCCCTGCTGGGAATAGGCAATACGATTGTTCAGGTTTCTGCAAATCCCCTGCTGGTTGATGTTGTCCCGGGCAACAGGACATCAAGCTTTCTGAGCTTTTCACAATTCGTGAAGGCTATAGGATCAATGTTGGGGGCACCGCTTGCTTTATTTTTTGCTTCAAAATTCGGTGACTGGAAACTCTTGTTTCTTGTCTTCGGAATAGTTTCTGTTTTATCTGTTATCTGGCTGGCTTCCGTTAAGATAGAAGAAACGGGTCAGCAGGAGTCAAAAGCATTACTGGCATCATCTTTCAGACTTCTTGGAAACGGTTTTGTACTGCTGATGGTTCTCTCAATTTTCATCGTAGTGGGAGTGGATGTGGGTTTTAATTCCAATTCCGGACAGTTCCTGATTAAACGCTTCGGAATTGAACAAAATGCTGCGGAATCGGGCAGAAGCATTTATTTCTTCGGTCGTATGCTCGGAACTTTTGCCGGGGCAATCATGCTCACAAAGATCTCTTCGCGCAAGTTCTTTATGTGGACATCACTTTTGGGAATTCTCTGTTTCTTGTTGATCATTCTGGTCAGATCGACCGCTATGGCATGGGTTCTGGTCTTCATGATCGGCCTTGCTGTAGCAAATATATGGCCTCTCGTTTTTTCAATTGCAGTCGAAAAATACCCCACCAGGAGCAATGAGATCTCCGGACTGATGATGATGGCAATAAGCGGCGGCGCTGTTATTCCCCTGCTTGTGGGATGGGTCAGCGACCTCTCAAATGCGGCCTTCGGACTGACGATTCTGCTTGCCGGGATGGTCTATCTCTGGGCAGTCTCATTTTATTGCCTGAAGAAAGCCTGATACAAAATAAATATAGATTATGAAACACTATAATTCCGGCAGACGTGACTTTCTGAAAAAAGCCGCAGCTGCTACTGTTGCATTTACGATCATTCCACGCCATGTGCTTGGAGGAAGTGGTTATACAGCACCAAGCGACCAGCTCACCAAAGGTATAATCGGGGTAGGAGGTATGGGCCGCGGACATATAGTCTATGAAGGTACCCGTTTGCTGGCTGTCTGTGATGTTGATAAAAACCATCTTAGCCAGGCAATTGCCCAGGCTGGCGGGAATGTGACAGGCTATCATGATTTCCGCGAACTTATAGCAAGAGATGATATCGACATCATCCATATTGCCACGCCTCCGCACTGGCATGGCATAATAGCAAAAACCGCAGCTGAAGCCGGTAAAGATATCTGGTGCGAAAAACCGATGACACGGACAATAGGCGAAGGGATTAAAGTTGTTGACGCTGTTCAGAAACATGGATGTATGTTCCGTTTAAATACATGGTTCCGGTTCAAGGACCAGTTTTACGGATTGGGGACAACTGTTAAGCCTCTTAAAAAAGTTGTCGATAGCGGTGTCCTTGGCTGGCCGCTTAAAGTCACTGTCAGTGGCATAACAGGATATGACTGGAAATTCTACTGGAGCGGACTTCATAACCTGCAGCCTATGCCTGTACCTGAGGAACTCGATTATGACATGTGGCTGGGTCCGGCTCCATATAAGCCTTATAATCCTGAAAGAGTCCATTCCAAGTTCCGCGGATACTGGGATTATGACGGAGGTGGTCTGGGCGACATGGGACAGCACTACCTCGATCCCGTTCAATATCTCTTAGGAAAAGATGATACCGGTCCGGTATCAGTTGAAATCGATGCACCTCAGCAGCATTTTGATGCCGTAGGCTCGTGGCGAAGAATAACATACACTTATGCCGATGGCTGCCGGATCATCCTTGACGGTGAGAACCGCGACAAGAACGCTGCATATATAGAAGGTCCTCATGGTAAGATTTTCAGAGGATTCAGATCCGATATAAAGGATCTGGATAAACTTATTGATTCCCTTCCTGACCCTGAACCTCAGATCACGACATTTACTGAATCTGTAAAAACAAGGAAGAAATTTGCACTTAATGAAGCCAATGGCCACAGGTCCTGTTCTGTTGTGAACCTTGGTATTGTTGCTGTAAGGCTCGGCAGGAACCTTAAGTATGATCCTGTAAAACAGCAGTTTATTGATGATGATGGCGCAAACAGGCTCATAAATCAGCCAATGAGGGGACCCTGGAAAATTTAAAAGAGTATAAAGTGAAGAGTGTAAAGTTTAAAGTTGAAGCTATGAAAATTAGAAATATATTTCTCGCAGCACTGGCTTTCCTGATGATATCTGCCAGCTCCTTTTCTCAGGATAAAAGGACTCTTGAAACAAAAGTCGCAGACCTTGTAGCACAGCTGCCGACAAATGATCTTCAATACCTCGACAAGCTGATGGGAGATATGCTGGCTCTTGGTGAAGAGGTACAGACGAAGATCTGCGATCAAATCATTCCTGCAGGAACGGGAGATGATACAAAATACAGGTTTGCTGTCGAGTCATTCTCGAGATACCTTTCACAGACTGGGAAGGAAAACGACAGGCTGAACTGGGAAAAGATCTGCATATCCATTGTATCCCGTAAAATTGATCCCGGAGTAAAGGATTTCTTTATTGAACAGTTGCAACTGGTAGGAAGTGATAGGACCGCTGAAGCGATGAAGATGTTTCTGTCTGATACAAAAAACTGCACTTCGGCAATTTCTGCGCTTTCAGCTATAGGAGGGAAAACCGCTGAACATATCCTTGCAGAGTCACTTAAGGATAGACAACTTCCCTGCGCAGCAGCAGTTATGAATGCTCTGGCAGGAATGAATTCAAAGCAGGCTGTAAATGAATATATCGCATGGTCCGGAGACAAAAATGTAAATACCAAAGCCTCTGCCTACAATGCGTTGGCTAAAAGCGGAAGTCCTCTAGCTTACCCGGTTCTTCTTAAGGCAGCAAAGAGTTTCTCATTCCGGTGGGAAAACACGGGCGCAACATCTGCATTGCTTGATTATGCTGGCGTATGTGGTAAAAATGGCGACATGAAAACTGCTGACAAGATATGTAACCTCCTCATAAGAAAGTGTAACGACAAGCTTAATATCCAGAACAAAATTGCTGCCCTGCAGGTATATACAGACCTGCATGGTACTGCTGCCATGCCCTTGATACTGAAAGCAGCCGCTCATCCCGATGCAAAATACAGGAATGCAGCAATAACCCTATCAGCATCTCTCGAAGACCAGGAAGTAGTTAAGATGTGGATAAGCTATTTTCCAAAAGCCACAGTCGATGCCAAAACTGAAATATTAAGAATACTGGGAAAACGGAACGACAAGTCAGCGCTGCCTGTTATCATAGCTTCTTTGAACGATACGGAAAGTGCGGTCAGACAGTCCGCTGCAGAGGCAATAACCAGGATCAGCGGCAAGGATGCAGCTCCTTTCCTGATAAGTTATATGACAAAGTACGAAGATGCTGCTGACCAGGAAGCTGCAGTCAATGCATTTAAAACTATAGCCGGGAAGGAAGAGGTGTTTTTGCTGTCTCCTGTTTTAAAAAATGGTTCTTCAGCTGCTAAAAAGAGCGCTATTGAACTAATGGCATGGAAAAAGCAGCAGGCTTATTTTATGGAGGTACTGCCTTATACCGCAAGTACTGACGAATCAGTTAAGAACGCTGCATTTAATTCTCTTTCATCGCTGGCAGGTACGGATGATCAGGATGAACTTATCAAACTGCTGGCAGCGACTGAAAATCCGGGTCAGGTGTCTGACATCCAGGAAGCTATTGCATCTGCAGCTGTAAAGGTAGATGACCCTGGAAAGAGATCGGATAAAATACTTAAAGCGCTCAATGATAAGGAACTTAAGGCAAAACTCATTCCCGTACTTCCAAAAACAGGAGGAAAGGAGGCTCTCAATGCTATTCTCAGGGAGTTTGAGAACGGAGATACGGAAATCAAGTCTCTTTGTTTCAAGGCTCTCTCATCATGGAGTGATTATTCGGCTTCCTCAGCATTATATGAAATATGTGCTTCGGGAAACAAGACTTACGAAGCACAGGCTTTCAAAGGATATGTTCAGCAGGTAAAAGCTGCAAATGTACCTGACGACCAGAAATTGCTGCTTTACAGAAAAATAATGCCATACGCACTCAATGCTGAGCGTAAGAATTCAATTCTCACTGAACTGGTGAATATTAAAACTTACCTGTCACTTTTTTTTGTCGCCGGTTATCTTGATGATCCCTCAACCTCTGCCGTTGCAGCAAATGCAGCAATGTATATTGCTCTTCCATCCGCGGGTGAGAAAAACGGAATGTACGGCTTAAATGTCAGGGAGATACTTGTAAAGGCAGCATCAAAGCTTGCAGGACCTGAAAGTGAATATAACAGGGAGATGATAAACAAATACCTTGCAGTTATGCTCACTGATGAAGGATTCAAGCCTATGTTCAACGGGAAAGACCTTACAGGATGGCAGGGGCTTGTGGAAAATCCAATCGCCCGTTCAGCGGTGAAGCCGTCAGAACTGGCAAAAAAACAGGCTGAAGCTGATAGAAAAGTACCTGCAAACTGGAGTGTTAAGGATGGATGCATCTGGTTCAACGGCAGCGGCGAGAACCTCTGCTCTATAAAGGAATATGGTGATTTTGAGATGATTGTCGACTGGAAAATATCAAGAAAAGGAGATAGCGGCATTTATCTCAGAGGGTCGCCACAAGTACAGATATGGGATACTTCAAGGGTTGAGGTGGGAGCACAAGTAGGCTCAGGCGGACTTTATAACAACCAGACTAATCTTTCTAAACCTCTGAAAGTTGCAGATAATCCTGTCGGAGACTGGAATACATTCAGAATAATAATGATCGGCGAAAAAGTATCAGTTTGGCTGAATGGTGAGCTGGTGGTTGATGATATCGTTTTTGAAAATTACTGGGACCGCAGGATCCCGATATTCCCGAAAGGTCCAATCGAACTGCAAGCTCATGGCACTGACCTTGCTTTCAGGGATATATTTGTGAGGGAGATAAATGAAAAGGAGTATAACCTGACACCTGAGGAAAGAGCTGAAGGATTTGTTGCTTTGTTCAATGGCAGAAACCTTAATAACTGGATAGGAAACAAGGAGTCATACGTTGCTGAAGAAGGGATGATTGTTATCAAACCCGAGAAGGGCAGCGGAGGTAACCTTTACACAGCCGGCGAATATCCGGATTTTAATTTCCGGTTTGAGTTTCTCTTAACTCCTGCAGCAAACAACGGGCTCGGAATAAGAGCTCCGCTTGAAGGGGATGCAGCGTACGTCGGAATGGAACTCCAGATACTTGATAATAATGCGTCTGTATATGCTGACCTGAAGCCTTACCAGTACCATGGGTCAGTTTATGGTGTGATACCGGCTAAGCGAGGTTACCTTAAACCTGTCGGAGAATGGAATTCCGAAGAAGTTATTGCTCAGGGAACTAAAATAAAGGTGATACTTAACGGATCCGTGATTGTCGATGGCGATATCGCAGATGGTAGAGATAATGGAACTATGGATAATAACGATCATCCGGGTTTAAAGAATACGACCGGACATATCGGATTTCTGGGTCACGGTTCAGTTGTGAAATTCAGGAACATTAGGATAAAAGACTTTTCAAAATAGTATAATTCTCTGTGTAACTTCTTATAATCCTGAAGAACTTACACAGAGGAAATCCGGAGAACCACAGAGGTCCACGGAGGAAAAATTTCATAATATGAGGATACAGTTTATAATAATAAATCTGGTTTTGTTTTTGATCTCCTGTACAGAGGTTAATCCTCCGGAACCTTATGGACCTGTTCCATCTGAACGGCAGCTGGCATGGCACGATATGGAGTATTATATGTTCGTTCATTTTACGGTTAATACTTTCACAGACAGGGAGTGGGGATACGGCGATGAAAAGGAGTCTGTTTTTAACCCGACAGAACTCGATTGCCGCCAGTGGGCAAAGGTGGCAAGTGATGCAGGGATGAAAGGTATAATAATCACGGCCAAGCATCATGATGGCTTTTGCCTCTGGCCCTCTGCTTTTACTGAGCACTCAGTTAAGAGATCACCCTTTAGGAATGGTGAAGGTGATGTTCTGAAAGAGCTCCGTGAGGCTTGCAATGAATATGGACTGAAGATGGGAGTTTACCTTTCACCATGGGACCGTAACAGTTCTGTTTACGGTACTCCGGAATACCTTATATATTACCGCAGTCAGCTTAAGGAACTCCTTTTGAATTATGGCGATATTTTCGAGGTATGGTTCGACGGGGCAAATGGCGGAGATGGTTATTATGGCGGCGCTAGGGAGACGAGAAAGATAGATAATAAGACATATTATGACTGGCCCAACACACATCAGCTGGTCAGGGATTTACAACCGCGTGCTGTGATGTTCAGCGATGCCGGACCCGATGTCAGATGGGTCGGAAACGAAAGAGGCATAGGCAGCCCTACAAACTGGTGCCTGCTCGACAGGGATAAGATGTATCCGGGCGGCGACTTTGCAAAAATACTTGGTGAGGGAAATGAAAATGGTTCTCATTGGGTTCCGGCTGAGGTGGATGTATCGATTCGCCCGGGATGGTTCTGGCATGAAAGCCAGGATTCACTTGTACGATCCCCTGAAAATCTGCTTGAGCTCTATTATGCTTCAGTAGGAAGGAACAGCAACCTCCTGCTAAATGTGCCTCCTGACACAAGGGGATTGCTTAATGAAAAGGATGTCGAATCACTTATTGCTTTCAGAGCCCTGCGGGAAAAGGAATTTGAAACGAATATCGCAAAGGAAAAAAGAGTGACTGCCTCGTCAGTGCGAGGTAGGGATTATAATGCTTCAAATATTAACGACGGGGATCCTGATACTTACTGGTCTGCGAAAGATAATAAGACAAGTGCTGATCTGATAATAGATCTGAAGCAGGAAACCGAAATAAACAGAATAATTATCCAGGAATTCATAAAGCTGGGACAGAGGGTGCAGGAATATAAAGTTGAGGCCTACTCGGGTGGAAACTGGAAGCCTTTGATCGATGGAACAACTATCGGACATAAGATCATCAGGAAATTTCCAACCGTAAAAGCTTCAGCGATCAGAATTAAAATCATTAAATCAAAAGCATGCCCGTTGATCTCTAATGTGGAATTATACAGGGCACCAAGTGAATAATAAGGAGTGGGTGAGGGGGAGAAAAAGGGAGAGGGAGATAAATAATGACATATAATTATATGAAGGCTGCAGTTATAAGGAAGTACGGCAAAATTAATCTCGAAGAGGTTAAGAAACCTGAATTAGGGAAGAATCAAGTAATGGTCAGGGTGAAATATGCAAGTATCTGTGGTTCCGATCAGCATATTTTCAGGGGTGAGTTTCATCCCAGAATACATCTTCCTCTGATCCCGGGACATGAGTTTGCAGGAATTGTCGAAGATGTCAGCAAAGGGGTCGTGAATATTTCCCCGGGTGATAAAGTGACCGTTGATCCGATTATCTGGTGCGGTAAGTGTGCTGCCTGTAAAATTGGCCACTACCCGGCGTGCACATCGCTAAAGCTTGTTGGCATAGACCTTGACGGCGGTTTTGCCGAATATATTTCTGTTCCTGAAAGTATGATTTACAGGGTGCCTTCACATGTAAGCGATGAGAATGCTGCCCTTATAGAGATCCTCTCAATTGGATTTCATGCTTCTGCCCGGGCCGGTCTTGAAGCGAATGATGATATCCTGATCGTCGGATCGGGAAAGGTGGGAAATTCAATCCTTCATGCTGCAAAAACAATTACTTCAGGAAAGATCATCATTGCTGATGTTCTTGACGACCGCCTGGAAATGGCAAAATCAGCATTCAGTGATATTTATACCGTCAATACCAGGAAAAATGATCCGATAGCTTTTGTGAAGGAGATAACAGGAGGAAGAGGTGTCGATATTGCATTCGAGGCTGTCGGGCATGAAAAGGAAATTGAAGGAAGGCTTAATCCTATTCGTTTGTGTATAAATGCAATCAGAGGTGCAGGGAAAGTGTGTGTTCTTGGTCTCTCAGATCATCCTTCGGAAATACTGATGAAGGAGCTTATCTGGAAAGAAGCCAGGATAATTGCATCACGCGTGAGCCATGGCGAATTTTCAAAAGTGATCGAAGCCCTCGATAAGGGAAAAGTACACCCCGAAAGCATGGTTACCGGGATCTTTGAACTGAAGGATGCACAAAAAGGATTCGAGTTCCTTGAAAATGAACCTGAAAAGCACCTGAAGATCCTGCTTAAAGTGTGAATTATTCCCTCTTATCTCTGAGGTACCCCTACAGTTTGCGAAAGGATGATCACCTGGTTGGATTTTAATCCCATTTCAGGAGCCAGCTTATCTTTCGGAACAAGCCCGCGGATGACGCACCCCAGGTTTGCTGAAGCGCAATACAGATATACATTTTGTGCTATGAAGCCTGTGTTTGCATACGACCAGAAAAGCTCTGCGTCCTTAATCTCTTCACCTTCTTTCTTCCCCAGTTTGCCAAGGTCGGCTACATAGATGAGGTTCAATGGAGCTGTAGCCACAAAAGGCTGTGTGCCGCAGAATGCTCTTATGTCCCTGTTATGGACCTGTTTTAGAATATTCCCGGGAGCATCATATAGATAGAGTCCGCCGGGAAGGGCAGCATAAACGCTTATCTC
Organism: Bacteroidia bacterium; assembly: GCA_026391595.1. Classification (GTDB taxonomy): domain Bacteria; phylum Bacteroidota; class Bacteroidia; order Bacteroidales; family VadinHA17; genus LD21. The sequence goes on along the minus strand of JAPLDY010000201.1, from coordinate 3,814 downwards.
CTGGAAATCACGTGCAGAGGGAGCAGTTCTTTTCTTCTGATCAGGACGGTTGATTCCCCATCCTGCCCACAGGAGGTCAGAAAGCTGCTGAAGTGACAGATCATCTTTTGTGAATGTACGTGTCGTTTGCCGTTCATTCAGAGCCTGCATCAGGGGTTTGCCTCCTGTCTTTTCCGGTGTCGGAAGGGCAATATCCTGACAGTTGAGATTGACTCCACAAAATACCATAATAATTCCCAATGTTAATGTCTTTTTCATAATAGTCTCTTTTCTTCTCTGTGGTACTCTGTGGTTCTCCGGATCTACTCTGTGTAAGTTCTTTATTACTAAATGAAAAACTTACACAGAGAAACACAGGGAAGACACAGAGTTACACAGAGTTATTTTTGTTATATTCTTTTAAACATCTTTGCGACTTTGAGTGCGGCAGCTACTCTTTTTCTCAGTCCTTCCCAATCTTTTTTCTGGATAAGCTCCTTCGTAATCAGGTTCGATCCTATTCCCACGCATGTGACACCTGCATCGAACCAATCCCTCAGGTTATCTTCCGTTGGCTCGACACCTCCTGTCGGCATTATGCTTGTCCATGGGCAAGGACCCTTGATGGCTCTCACAAAGTCGGGTCCACCAACCGACAATCCCGGGAATATTTTAACAAGCTCTGCTCCAAGCTCTTCAGCCATACCTATTTCTGACAGCGTGCCGCATCCTGGCGACCAGAGGATCTTTCTGCGGTTGCAGACTTTTGCCATATCAGGATTGAGAAGGGGAGATACAATAAAATTTGCCCCTGCCTGGATATAGATGGAAGCTGTTCCGGCATCCACCACCGACCCTGCACCCATGATCATTGTCGGAACCTCCTTCTCGGCCCACTTATTCAGCTCACTGAACATCTCATGGGCGTAATCTCCGCGATTTGTGAATTCAAAAACTCTTATTCCGCCTTCTGAACAGGCTTTGATGACATTCTTGCATACCACCGGGTCCTTATGATAGAAAACCGGAATAATTCCAGTCTCCCTCATCTTAAGGACTACATCTATTCTCGTGAACCTTGCCATAGCATCAATTTCAATTACACAAATGTATCTAAAAATGTTGTTAGCACAAATTTTAAATAAAAGTCTTGCAGTCTTGCAGGTCTAGCTTTGGCAGCCGTAGCCTTGGCGAAGGCTGGCAGGTCTTGCACGACTTGCACGACTTGCACGACTTGCATGACTTGCATGACTTGTATGACTTGCATGACTTGCACGACAATTTTTATCTTTTATCTTAAAGTGCTATATTCGTCAATCATTTCCCGCCTATGGCCCTTAACTACATCTGGATCGCATTCTTTATCATCGGTTTTATTGTCGCACTTGGAAGATTGATCTTTGCCGGCGATACACAGATATTCAATGATCTGGTTGCTTCTGTCTTTTCTAATGCAAAAACCGGATTTGAAATATCTCTCGGCCTTACCGGCGCGCTTACTCTCTGGATGGGACTGCTCAGGGTGGGAGAGAAGGGAGGAGTGGTTGCAATACTTGGCAAGGTAATGGGACCGCTTTTTGAAAAATTGTTCCCGGGACTCCCGAAAGGTCATCCTGCTTATGGCTCAATTATGCTGAACCTTGCTGCAAACATGCTGGGGCTCGACAATGCAGCTACACCCATGGGACTGAAAGCAATGAAGGAGATGCAGGAAGTGAATCAAAACAAGGATACTGCCTCCAATGCGCAGATAATGTTCCTTGTTCTGAATGCAGCAGGACTGACTATAATACCTGTGAGCGTCATCGTGTACAGGATACAGTTGGGCGCCGCTAATCCGGCAGACATATTCATCCCGATAATGATATCAACATTCTGTGCCCTGATGGCCGGACTTATAAGTGTTGCAATCATTCAGAAGATAAACCTGTTCGACAAAGTGGTTATGGCTTATCTTCTTGGAATGATAGGGTTGGTTGCAGGCATTATTCTTTTTTTCAGCACTCTTCCAAAGGAAAAGATATCCACTGTATCGACATTTGCAGCCAACTTCATTCTGATATCAATAATTGTAATTTTCATTGTACTTGCGTTGATAAAAAAGGTTAATGTATATGATGCATTTGTTGAAGGTGCCAAAGAGGGCTTTAATGTTGCAATCAGAATAATTCCTTTTTTGGTGGCAATACTTGTGGCCATCGGAATATTCAGGGCATCGGGAGCCATGGACTTCATAATCGCTGGCATCACCCATTTCTTTGCCTGGCTTGGCGTCGATACGAGATTCACGGGAGCTTTGCCCGTGGCTTTCATGAAGCCTCTCAGCGGCAGCGGTGCACGTGGACTGATGATTGATGCAATGACAACTCATGGTGCCGACTCATTTGTTGGCAGGCTAGCCTGTACCATGCAGGGAACAACTGATACTACTTTTTATGTGGTAGCTGTCTATTTCGGATCTGTAGGAATAAAAAATACACGATATACAATTGGCTGCGGACTGCTTGCTGACATAGTAGGTTTCACAGCCGCCATATTTGTAGCTTATCTGTTCTTTGGATAAAGAAAACGGTGCAAAGGTTCAGTGGCTCAGCGACAATATACTCCGTAAAACTCCGCATACTCCATGGTTAAAAAGATATAATGAGAAAGAAATTACTTATTCCTGCTCTATTATTGGGATTGCTTTCCTGTAATATAAAGCCGACAGTTAATCAGTCTTTAATCCAATTCATTGATTCGACATATATGACTAATAATTTCTACGATAACACCAGGACATATGAACTGCCTGTGATGGAGCTGACAGTTGAAGGAGAGGTCGCCAATCCGGGGGAAGTCGATTTTTCATCCCTCCCAAAGCATTCAGTCATTGTCAAGGAGGCTCTTCTCGACAGCACCGGCGATGGCAGGTTCACCGGAGCTTTCAGATATGACGGCTATTCCCTTTTCGACATACTTGAAAAGGTAATGATCAGGAAAGCAAATACTGATGAATTCAGCTCCATAATCGACCTCTATATTGAGATCGGGAATGACAAGGGTGAAAAGGTTGTATTCAGCTGGGGCGAGATCTACTATCCGAATAACCTCCATAAAATACTGATTGCCAGTAATGTGTCGCGGATAATACCATCCAGGACAAAGGAGCTGTGGGCACTTCCGGAATCATCAAGAATTGTTGCTGCCGCTGACCTCATAACTGAAAGGAACATTTCAGATCCAGTCAGGATAACTGTAAAATCATATCCGAAATCAATCCTGACAGTAAAGGGAATGTCGCCAATATATTCAGAAAAGATTCTTCTTTATAAAGGTAAAGAGCAAATTGGCGAATTAACATCAATCCCCGGGTCTATTAAGAATGAGACCTTTAATACGATTTTTTATGGAAGGGGCAAAGGTATCCACAGCACTACCCCTTTCACAGGTGTTTTGCTGAGGGAAGTTCTCGTGAAGTACTATCCGGTAAACCGTGATGATCTTCGCTTCGGGATTATGTGCATAACAGGTCAGGATGGTTACAGATGTGCATTGTCATATTCCGAGTTATTCAACCGCAACGATCAGCAGGAGTTTCTTCTTATTAAAACTGCTGAGGGAGAGGATGGAGGGTTGTTCCGCATGTTCGCAGCCAGTGATTTTTTCTCCGACAGGGCAATAAAATCAGTCAGCGGGATACATTTGGGTTATTAAGCATTTTAGTATTAACTTACAAGGCTATTAATGCCGCACCATGAGTCTTGTAGCTGTTTCAATACTCGTTGCAATAAGCATAATTGCAATAATTTATCTTACTTCCAGCCTTAAGCTGAAGGCTTTCGTCGCCCTCTTT
>JAPLDY010000082.1 GCA_026391595.1 Bacteroidia bacterium | reverse complement strand
TAATTTAAATTCTACCAACAATTAAATTATCATGAAAAACTTTTTAATTGAACTTACGGATTCAGACGATCAGAAGTTTCTGATAAACGTCATGCATATAGTTTGGATTGAACCGGCAAAGGGTGGCACCAGTATCAGGATGGAAGAATATTCCTTCCCAAAAAAGGTAAAGGAATCCTTTGATGAGATCAAGGCATTGATAAGGGCTCTCGATTCGTAGATAGAAATCAGACCGCTGATGGGAACGCACCTGAAACAATTTACCGTACTCCTATTCCTTATCTTCACCTTTAATCAGGCTATTCTGGCTCAGAATGAGATTCGGATAGATATGAATGACCCTATCCGCATAGACGCGCCGGAATTATTGAATCTTAATTTTGATCTGTCGACAGGAGGATTGCCTGTTGTGGATGGATTGGAAACTTTCAATGTAATCAGGTCCGACAGGGAACATCCGGAAAATGCAGAAGGATTGGGTTACACCTACCAGCATCATCCCGATATTGCCGTATGGCACGGACGGATGTACGTCGGATGGAACTCGTGTGAACGCGATGAAGATGTTTGGCCTTCGCGTGAACTTATAAGTTCATCGGTAAACGGAAGGGACTGGACTAAGCCTGCGGAGATGTTTCCGCAGGGAATATCAACCGCGTTGAGAATGTATTTCTATCTTGCCCCCAACGGCAGGATGCTCATTATTGCCGGTCTGCGCAAGAACCATGATAAACTTAACGAACGTACAAAAGGTCCTCTTGTAGTCCGTGAACTCAGAAACGATCATACCCTTGGTGATGTATTTACTCTCCGGGCTCCCTCAGAACCTGTCCCCGGCCAGCCGAACCTGTATTCTTTGAGCAGAGACAATGGATTTATAAAAGCTTGCAGAATGCTGCTGGCAGATAAGGTATTTCTTCAACAGCAGGATTATGGCAACCTGCTTGATCCGGCAGCAAGGATGAAATGGAACGATCCGGCCAACTGGACAGGAGATCCTGCGCTGCAGAAAAGTGCAGGAAGTTTCGGAAAGGCTTTGTGCTTCTTTACCCGCAAGGATGGTGCTATTGTTGGCATCGGAAAAGGAAGATGGGTAACCGTCTCCTCGGATAAAGGCAAGACCTGGTCACAGCCGGTGCAGCCAATGACATTGATTTCAGGAAATGGAAAGGTGTGGTGTCAGAAGACTTCCGATGGCCGGTATGCCATTATTTACAATCCTGATTTGTCACGGCGCTGGCCACTGGTTATTATGACAGGCGATGACGGAATTACCTTCAGCGGCCCCAAAGCGCTTCATGGTGATCTACCGGTACAACGTTATGAAGGATTGAATAAAAATGTTGGTTTAAGCTATCACCGCGGTCTTTCAAAATGGAACAATGACGGATCCTGGATAGATGACAACCTTTGGCTTGTTTACAGCCTTAACAAGGAAGATATTAACGTAATTCACATACCTTTACCAAAACATTAGCCCATATGGAATTCGAATATCCGAAGAACTTCGCCAGGTTTTATGACCTGATCTATCACCAGGTAAGGGATGCCGCCGATGCTGACTATTTTCAAAACGAAGCATGCCATTCTCCAGGAAAGGTGCTGGAAATAGGTGTAGGTACAGGAAGGCTGTATATGAATGCATTCAATCGTGGAATAGACATTTATGGCATAGATATCAGCGAATCGATGCTTAATGTGCTTTATGATAAGCTTGAACGCAAGGAGCATTACCGTGTAAGCCGGCAGAACATACTTGACTTTAATTTTGATTTCAAGTTCGACCTTATAATTGCACCATTTCGTGTTATTATGCATATTCCTGACAAAAGTGACCAGCTGAAATCAATCAATAATGTCTATAAACATCTCAACAAGAACGGGAAGTTCATTTTTGACACATTTGTTCCCGATCTGAAACAGTTAATAAACGGGCTCAATGATGTTACCGACTTTGAGGGGGAATATAAGCCGGGCAAGAGAGTAAAGAGGATTGTATCGACCACTCCGGACCTGATGAACCAGGTAATAAATGTAAAGTTCCGTATGGAATGGGAAGAAAATGGCAGGCTGGTACATGACGAATGGTCTACTCCAATGAGGTACTTTTTCAGATATGAACTGGAACACCTGGTTGAGCGGTCAAAGTTTGGCAAATACAAGATCCTTGGCGATTACAAGGGAAATGAATTAAACCAGGACTCAAAAGAGTTCATAGTTGTTTGCCAGAAGTAATAGGGAGAATTTTGACCTGATCACGATTTTTTAAGAATACCTGCAACTTTTGGTACACTTATACGTCTTTATACAAACAAATCCATTAAGACGTCCATCATGAAAAAGTATCATCTAATAGCTACCCTCGGGCTGATCGTGGCTTTTAAAGTTATTGCAGGTTTTGATCTGGCAGCCCAGGAAGTCAAAAAAAATATTGAGTCAGACAAAGCAAAAAAGGTAAAAACTGAAATAACTTTCCCGGCAGGGAAATTATATATCAGTTCAAACGCAAATTCTTTTTGCGAGGGTATCTATAAGTACCATAGGGATTACTGGAAACCTGATATTTCTTATTACGAAGAATCGGAGACAGGATATCTTGACATAAATGTCGATGATAACAGGAATGATAAGCATTATGATGATTCTGAGGAGAATGAATGGATAATTGCCTTCAAACGCGATGTCAGGAACGACATAAAAATTTCTATGATTGCCGGTGAAAGCGATATAGACCTTCAGGGGTGCAGGCTGGAGGGATTTGAATTTGATATGATTGCAGGACAAACGAAAATAAATCTCAAAAACACATCAGTTCCTTTTCTTGAATTCAAGGCAATTGCAGGCGAGGCTGAAATTGATCTTACAGGTGACTGGAAAAATGACCTTGACGCTGAGATCAGAGGAGGTGTAGGCGAAATGACAATAAAATTACCTTCGGAAGTAGGTGTAAAAGTGAATATATCAGGCGGTCTTGGTGATATTCATGCACCCGGCTTCAACAAACATAATAAGGTCTATACCAACGATTTGTATGGCAAGACAAAAACAAGTCTGTATATTGATATAACAGGTGGAATCGGCAACGTTAGTATCCGTATGCCAGACTAACGATCATTTTGTCTTCTGACCTTGTTCTGTCCAAATAAGAACTGAAACATTATAACCAAGATCCTTAGCCGTCTTAAGATAAGATTGCTTTATATCTTCAGGAATTGTTGTTTCACGTGACAGTATCCACAGATATTTGAGGTTCTTACCTGCAACAAGTGCATACTTATATTCCTTATCCAGTGCTATCACATTGTACGCGGAGTAAAAAGGGCCAAAGAACGATACCTTTAGTTTAGCCTCATCCGGATCCCCTGCAAGCTTAGCCTTGCCGATAGCCTGTTTCCATTCCTTTTTAACATAATCATAGCCCTGGTTATCCACCTTGATGGTACCATTCTCGTTCAGAGAATAGGTTGCAGTGACATTATTCATGTTACGCTCGAAGCGAAAATCCATGCGGGCTATTTCGTACCATTTTCCAAGGTATTTTCCCTTGTCAAAAGGTTTAATAGCTACTGCTCCTTTTGGTATTGAAGCAATTGATAATATAGAAATTATTGAGGCCATTGTTATTAGTTTTATTTTTTTCATTATTTATTCTTTTATAACCTGCAAATAAACAAATTCCCCGGATAAAAGTTCATCCCGCCAAAGCTATATTTTTATTATCTTTGACCTTACCTAAATTTTAAAAATGAAACTTAAAGGCTTGATACTTACGCTGCTCATTTTTCTCCCTGGCTGCGATGAAAAGATTATTGAAGTCACCTCCGTCGATCAGATACCGGGTACATGGAGATGGGAATCCACATGTGGAGGAGACACGGCATTCATATGCGTAAATGCCTCAAAATCAAACTATGCAACAGTTGAATTCAAGTCCAATGGCGCCTATATCGAAAAACACATGGATACCGTTTATCTTCAGACAAATTATATTTTAATAAAATCTGACGATATGTTCGGTACACTGATCCTTGAAAATCCCAATGAAAGCAGGCCTGTAACGGTAATGAATAATGAGCTCATTATCCAGAGGGGCTCATTTGAAGATAATTATACAAAAATCAAGTGACGATATTTCTGATCTCGCTGGGGATATTCATTTTAATCAACATTTTTCGTATTGTCCTGCCTATTGTGGTGATCAACCACATGGCGAACAAGCATATTGATTTCAAAACGATATTTGAGGCCAAAGATTTTGGTATTCATGCAGAACACTTTTTTGTTACCACTGACGACGGGCTGGAAATATCGGCATATGAGGTCAGCGTAGATAATCCCAAAGCTGTAATCGTTTGCCTTTCAGGAATGCATTACCCATCTGCAACTGCATACCTGGGGCATGCCAGACTTTTCAGAGGACATGGATTTGCAACTGTTTTCTTCGACATGAGGGCTCATGGGGAGAGCGACGGAAACACAATTTGTATGGGATATAAGGAACATCTCGACACAAAGGCTATATTGAAATATATTAAGAAAAAGCCGGAGTTTAGTTCTTTGCCGGTTATTGTAATGGGTGTATCGCTGGGAGCTTCAACGGCTATGATCTCCGCAGGTGAGATGGCAGAGATTGATGGTTTAATCAGTCTCTCTGCATTTTCGTCATGGGAGGATATCTTCTGTGATAAAATGAATAACAATGCACCTGCCTTCTTTACCCGGCTGGAAAAACCACAGGTGATAGCATCAACAAAATTCAAGTATAAGGTTGACAGCAGAGTCATAAGCCCTGTTAACGGCATAAAGAAACTTGGAAGCAGGCCGGCGCTGCTAATGCACTCAAAAGAGGACTCAGAGGTGCCGTTCGAGAATTTTGAAAGATTAATAGAAAATATGCCTTCTCATGTTGAATCATTTATCAGGGAGGGTGATTCCCATTTAATTATCAGGGGTAAGTTCACTGAGCCGGAAAAGGACTCTGAATATACCTCCGTCCTGCTAAGCTTTCTGGATCGGAACTTTGGCAGAAATAAATATTTGCCTGAATGATAACATGAAATTTCAAATTAGAATTGGTGAAAACCATTATTCATCATCAATTTTGCTCTTGCTTCCTGACAATCATATCATTATCGAGAAGCCTGCCGTTATAAGACTGTATGATAGCTTGCAGCTTCTGCTCCATCTTTCCGGCAAGATCAGGTTCCTTGCTTAATATATTAGATTCAAGATATTTATCTGTCTTATAATTGTATAAACTGACAGGCTTGTTGTCGATCATTTCCATAAGATGATCATTCATGTACAGGTGATATGTACTGCTATTGGTATTGAAAGCGAATGATTCATTCGAATCGTCAAGCAGATTATTACCAAAGGCTATATATTCTTCATCAAAATTAAGATAGCTCAGAATAGTCGGCATAATATCTATCTGCTGTGCTATCCTGTTCTTCCTGCCTTTTAAGTCGCTTCCGGGCTTGTAAAAAATTACAGGAATGCAGTAAGAGCCGAAGTCATTCTGGAACTCCTTGTGAATCGATTCATTAGTATGATCAGCGGTGATCACAAAGAGAGTATTCCTGAACCATGGTGAGGAAGATATCTCGTCAAAGAATTCGCGAAGGGCAAAGTCGGTATAACCAACCACCTCAACTATAGGGGCAGGTCCTTTTGGAAATTTATCCTTGTACTTGTCCGGCACTTTAAACGGATGATGCGATGATATGGAAAATATCGATGCCATGAAGGGCTGAGGAAATGAATTAAGTTTCTGAGCATAAAAATGAAAGAATGGTTCATCCCATACACCCCATATGCCGTCAAAATCATTCTTGTCAGGGTATTCATTAAGTCCGAAATAATCATCAAACCCGGTCATCCTGGCAAACGAATCGAAACCCATCGAACCGTTGGGGGCTCCGTGGAAAAATGAAGTATAATAGCCTTTCTTTTTCAGAAGTCCGGCCAGTCCATTTACTTCGTTGTTCGCATAATGAGAGATTATATAAGGAGTCTCCAGCGACGGCAATGATGCCAGTATAGATGGCATTGCATCGATCGACTTTTTGCCATTACCGAGTGAGACATCAAATGTAAGGCTCACATTTATCAGTGAATCAACAAATGGAGTATAGCCCTTGAAAGTACCATTTTCCAGATAGCCACTCATGGCTCCAATATATTCCCGGGCAAAACTTTCGAGTATTATTATCACAACATTATCCTTTACGAAGGGTTCATTTCCTGAGGGCTTATAATGAGGATTAAAAAGGGAATCCAGCTTCTCTTTTTCAAAAAAATCATACCTGACAAGAGTCTTTTTGCCATAGGTTCTGAAAAGGCTGAAAGGAGTGTTCAGAACTATGGCAACATCTCTTGGGGTTTTGACAAAACGAGCTGCATTACTGATTGTTATTGGCCGTGTTGAATGCTTATAGCCACCTCTTGCCCCTCCTATTACCAAAGCAAGCACTATTGGTATGAAAAGAATATTGATGATATAATAAATGACCCTGTTTGATGGTTCCGGTTTCTTCACTTTCACCTTCTTATATAAGAATACCATCAGCGCCCAGAGAGAGAAACAGATTATAGCTACCGGCCAGTAATCAAGCATATACTTAAAAAACATTTTGCTCAGGTGCGACTCTTTTTCAAAGGTCCCGAAAACATCAGCGGTTGCCCTTTTAAAAACGAAACGGTAATAGATATAATCAGAGCTGTTAATTGCAAGTGCCAGTCCGTTAAAAATAAAAAACAGCCACATGCTTATTCTCTGATAGATCTTATTGTACCTGAAATCGAAAGGCACGATCTGCAGAAGTATGAAGAGCATATTGATGTAGAGTGCTGCAGAAATATCAAACAGCAATCCTCCCTTGAGTATTGAAAAGAATTCGCCCGGGGTTATGCCGGGGAACATTTTAAAGTTGAACAGATAAAAGCCTATGCGTGATAATGAGAATAGCAGAAGAACTATAAAGATCCTGCAGATCAGGACAATCATTACATTTCTTGAGAATATCCAGTTTCTCTTTTGCATTAACAGAAGTTTAATTTTTAGTACTTCTTTCGGGCTATTGACATGTTAAAAGGGCTAATAAAAGTATAAAAACTATTAATCCGTCGCAAACCACTTACAATAAAACGTAAGAATCTTAAGGTGTAGAAATAAGAATGCCGGGATTATCAATGGATCCCGGCACCTTTTAAGTGAAATTCGCGGAAAGTTTCAGCGAAATATTCAGAATCCTGTTTTTAACTTGCAACAGTTACTTTTGGATTTGGCCCATATTCGTTTGTTTCCGGTTCGCTGTCTAACAACATTAATACCAGCAACCATATTCCCCCGACAAACGGAATCAAAGAGATAAACATCCACCAGCCGCTTCTACCGGTATCATGAAGCCTTCTTACACCAACTGCTAAACCCGGTATTAATATAGCAAGTGCATAAATAAGATAGAAGAAACCATATGGAAGTTCACCAAATGTGGTTCCAATAACATTGTCAAGGGCAATCGCAACGATTAAAAAAAGAATATTGAACAACGCGAACATCCAATATTCTGTTCTTCTTGCTCTTCCTTCGAAATCAGCATACTGTTTCAGAACTTTTAAATACCATTTCATAATCTTTCTTTTTTGGTTTTCCTACTCGTAAGGCTTTTCGGTTACACCCTGTTTATTAATGTGGTCACTTGACTCCACTACATTTCAGAAGAATTAAGTTAGAAATATCTAGTTAAGCTAAGCAAAATATTCCAGACTCAAGAAAGATTTTAATAAATTGTTTATAATCAGTTATTCAAGATATGTATATCCATACAATCCTGACCGGTAGTTTGACAGGAACTCTTTGCCCTCTTCAAGTGTTATAATACCAGCCTTCACAGATGAGGTCACCCATGTTTCCACTGTCCGGACCATTTTTTTCGGATTATACTGAACATATTCAAGAACTTCGGCAACTGTCTCACCATCAATCACCTGGTCGATCTTGTAGCCATTCTCATCAACAGAAACGTGAACTGCATTGGTATCTCCAAAAAGGTTATGAAGGTCGCCCAGGATTTCCTGGTATGCGCCCACAAGGAAGACTCCAAGGTAATAGGGTTCCCGTCCTCTTAAAGAATGAACGGGCAAATGATATGAAGGATTTTTGGTGGATATGAAATTGTCGATCTTGCCATCAGAGTCACAGGTCATATCCTGTATAGTGGCAAAAACATTCGGTTCTTCATTGAGCCTGTGAATCGGCATTATCGGGAATATCTGATCGATCGCCCATGCATCCGGCAGCGACTGGAAAAGGGAAAAATTACAGAAGTATTTATCGGAAAGTATCCTTGATACCTGCTTTAGCTCTACAGGAACATGCTTGCTAACGTTTGCCGTCTGATAGACCTTTCGTGCAATCGACCAGAAAAGGCATTCGATCTGGGCTCTTGTCTTGAGGTCTACCAGTCCAAGGCTGAAGCGGTCAAGAGCCTCTTCGCGGATCTGCTGTGCATCGTGCCAGGTCTCGAGGATCCTTGGCTGGCTGAACCCATCCCATAGGTTGTAAAGCTCCCTGACGAGCTCATGATCATTCTCATTTACAGTATCTTCAGTATCCCATACCGGAAGCGTGGCAGTCTCAAGAACCTCAAACACAAGCACCGAATGATGGGCTGTGAGAGAACGACCCGACTCGGTTATCACGTTGGGATGGGGTATGTTATTCTTATTGCTTGCATCAACAAAAGTGCTGACGGAGTCGTTAACATATTCCTGAAGCGTGTAATTCATACTGCTCTCACTGTTCGATGAGCCCGTTCCGTCATAATCGACTCCCAATCCTCCTCCTATGTCTACAAATTCGACATTAAAGCCAAGCTTACGCATCTGAACATAGAACTGTGAAGCTTCGCGAAGAGCAGTTTTTATACGTCGTATTTTTGTGACCTGACTGCCTATATGAAAATGGATGAGCTTAATGCAGCTCTTCATCTTATTCTTTTCGAGGAAGTCAATTGCTTCAAGAAGTTCGCTTGATGTAAGACCGAACTTACTTATATCACCACCCGAATCTTCCCATTTACCTGCTCCAACGCTCGCCAGCTTGATCCTGATGCCAAGGTTAGGTTTAACCTTCAGACGCTTTGAAATAGTTGTGATGAGCTTCAGCTCATTGAGCTTCTCAACAACCAGGAAGATTCTTTTACCCATTTTCTGCGCCAGCAGGGCAAGCTCGATATAATCCTCATCCTTATAACCATTGCAGATTATAAGCGATTCAGGATCAGTGTTTATGGCTATCACAGCATGAAGCTCTGGCTTCGATCCGGCCTCCAGACCTATGTTGAATTTCTTTCCATGGCTGACGATCTCCTCTACCACAGGCCTCATCTGGTTAACCTTAATGGGATAAATAATGAAATTCTGTGCTTTATAATTGTACTCTTCAGAAGCTTTTTTAAAGCATGTCGAAATGTTTATGATACGATCGTCAAGAATGTCGGGGAAGCGAATGAGCATCGGTGCAGAAACGTCAGTCAGCATCAGCTCGTCCAGAAGTTCCTTCAGGTCAACTGTAACGCCGTCTTTAAGGGGTTTTACGGTAATATTACCTTTCTCATTTATCGAAAAATAATCAACACCCCACCCGTTGATATTATAGAGTTCAGCTGAATCTTCAACTCGCCATTTTCTCATTATCTGTTGTTTTGTTCAGGTTTAAGGATACTAATGATCCAAATAATATTGTTTTGCAATGTTATTAAAATAAGATGAATATGCAGAAGGTTTGGGTGAATATTTGTCTTACGGTCTTGCAGTTTTGCAGTCATTCCATTACGCAATTTGTTAATTGAAAATGGTTAAATTTGTAATAGTTAATAATTAGAGTCATGAAACCAATCAATTCAATTTCAGGATGCAGATCCTTACTTATTCTTGCTATAATCGGATTTGCATTGTCGTCAGTAAAGTCTAATGCCCAGGAGTATGCCATCGGGGCTGATCTGTCTTTCCTTAAGAGTGCTGAAGACCGGGGATTTGGTTTCAAAGAAAATGATTCAATAAAATCAGGACTGCAAATATTCAAAGACCACGGGTACAACTGGATAAGGCTAAGACTCTTCCATACTCCGACGGAGTTACCAAACAATCTTGACTATACCATTGCACTTGCAAAGAAGGCAAAGGAAATGGGATATAAATTTCTGCTCGACTTTCACTATTCTGATACCTGGGCCGATCCGGGCAAACAATTTACACCAAAGGCATGGGAAAAACTGTCACACCAGGATCTTGTGAAGGCTCTCTTCGAATACAGCAAAGCAACAATGATATCGCTGAGAGATGCGCATGTGCTTCCCGATATGGTTCAGATTGGTAATGAAGTTATAAACGGAATGTTATGGCCTGACGGCAAGCTTCCGCAGAATTGGAATAATTTTGCAGATCTTTTGAACGCGGGGATAAATGGGGTTTTTGAAGGATGTGATCCTCTCTATACTCCTGATATAATGATTCATATCGATCAAGGGGGAAACGTTGTGAATACAAAATATTTCTTCGATAAGCTTCTCTCTTACGGGATCAAATTTGATTATATAGGACAGTCATATTACCCATGGTGGCACGGAACGCTGCTTGATCTGAGGAACAATATGATCTTCATGGCAAAGACATACAAGAAACCCATAATCCTTGTTGAAGTCGCTTATTGCTCTTCTCCTACGGAATACAGGAAAAAGCAAGCTCCTTTTGCTGAAACACCGGAAGGTCAAAAGGAATTCCTTGATGAAGTGAACGACATCGTTCTGAGCACACCCGACAATTTGGGAGTCGGCATCTTCTGGTGGGAACCGGCAACTATGGGTGGCCGTTCAACACGCGATTTCTTTGACGAAAAGGGAAATGTGCTGCTAGTGATAACTGTCTTTGACAAATGGACCAGGAAATAATTAATAACCACTACTGACGATACCGTCAGGGGGAAGGTGGTTATGGCAAGAAAACAGATTTAATTTCTATCGGGCTCATAATTTTATAAACAGGATATGCATTGTATCCTGTCCCCCATTGAGGAACCAGGTACCTGTCAAAATAATTCCATGTCATAAGTCCATCATTCGACTGTGGTTCAAGCAGATATGAAGCGAGGTTAGCCAACGGCTGAGCACTCCTTATTACCAGCGTCCCGGATGGGAACACAACAATCATCTTAATGAACCTTCCGGAGATCATATTTGTATAATGACCCTGATTTAACCGACGGGAACCTGTCAGTTCAGAAATCTCAAACCGTTCAGCTTCTGACTCAAGGGCTTCAGTCAACTTTTCGACAATTATACCCTGTGTCCTGAGAAGTGAAATGACCTCAGGATCATTGTTGTTAATAAGGTATGCAAATGGGAACCTGACATTCTTAGAAGAGTAATAGTCAATATAATACGGGACAGTAACATCCTTCCGCCTTTCGGTTCTTCTGAAAGGCGGATATACATTAGGTTTATTTGTACGTTCTGCTTCAAATGTCTTGATAGTGACCTTTTCGTCAAGGGGTCTGACCTTATATTCTATAGCGAAAGAATCCGTTACGGCAGGATTCAATCCTCTGCTGATTGTTTTCTCATCTGTTTTTTTAAGCATGGTCATTATCTCAGCTTTATGAACTGTAGCGTAATCTGCAAGAGATTTGATGAGGTAATAACAACCCAGCACACGGGATTTATAATCGGCATACACATAATTCTCGTTAAGTATGGCCAGCCGGTTCCTCAATCCAAAATAATTAACCAGGTATCTTGGTTCCGCAGCATCATAGAACCAGCCGCTTTCAGGATCCATCATGTCATTGAACTCGCCATAATAGCAGTTTTCAACTTTATATTTATTCAACAGAGTACCTGACATCTCAGGTATCATCTTAGTTCTCATGTACTTGATCAGCGAATTATCTCCATTTGGATTTACCATCCAGGTAAATGTCACCGGTTCAACATGAAACGATCCGTCAGTAGTATGGCAGTCCATGAAAATATCGGGATCCCAGGTATTGAAAACCCTGGTTATTAATCCCCTTACTTCGGGTGACTCTGCTTTCATTCCATCACGGTTGAGATCCAACATCTGACCATTATATCTCAGTCCCACTCCGTTAACCGGTCCATTTTGATGTGTCCTGTTTTCCGGGCTGATCTTTTCATTGCCGTCGGGATTGAAATTGGGACAGATCAAAATTACTGCATGATTCAGCAGATCAGGATCTTTTTCCGAGAGCAGGTCCCTGGCAAACATAAGTGATGCTTCCTTTCCTTCCACTTCACCTGCATGTATATTTGCCTGGATGTATATGACTATCCTGCCATCATTTTTCATCTGCACCGTTGATTTCGGCAGAGGTTTCCCGATAATGAGAAGCGGTACGTCTCTCCCTTCAGCAGACCGGGCTATTGTTTCCACCCTTAGATACTTTGAAGATTTCTTAAGCTTTTCAATAAACGACATCACATCATTATAATTTGAAGTCGATTTGAAATCAGAACTTTCTGCAACAGTAAAAAATGCCGGCTGGCTTAGTAACGGCTCGAAAGATATCAGGATCGTAGCGGATAAAATGATTAATCTTCTTCTCATTTATTCAATGTTTTTAAGACATTAAAAGTATATTTATTCTTCAAAAAGGGTAATAATTTTTAATATTTTTAGAATATATCAATAATTATATGTATTTTTACGGCCTAATTTTTAAAAACAGAATACAATGAACAAAGGAACAGTAAAATTTTTTAATGTGTCAAAAGGATTCGGATTCATTAAAGACGCAGATTCAGAAAATGAATATTTCGTACACGTTTCTGGACTGATCGACAAGATCAAGGAAAATGATGAAGTAACATTTGAGCTAGCTGAAGGTAAAAAAGGAATTAATGCAGTAAACGTAAAACTGGCTTAATTTACCATACTAGAGAAATCAAAGGCTGTCAGAGACTGACAGCCTTTTTTGTTTTTATTTGCCCCTAACTCCCCTGAAGGCGACTTAAATAATGTCAACTGATTAAAGCCCCCTTTAGAGCTTGTCCCGCGTAGCTTTCGCGAAGCGGGAGGGTTGGGGGCAACAAAACTGGCAGGACACAAGGACCTGCAAGCAAGTCGGTAAGACGCCGACTTGAAATAGCATCAGTCTGCCGGGTCGTTCTGCGTGGCTTTCTTAACTTTCTTCACAGCGCGTTTTTCTTTCAGATTTTTCTTCGGCGCTTTCTTGACTTTTGGTTGTGCTTTTGCTTTTTCGTGTGCCATGGCTTTAAGATTTTTTGATTAAACTGAATCAAAATTAAATAATACGATAAAAATAAAATTGCAAGTTTTTAACAGCAGCAATATCAGACAATATATTTCCCGGCATAATTATCAAGAAGCCATGTTGTTATTCCTTTCAATGAACTGACATGATAAGCCGGATAGATTCCGGAAACCGCACTATTCCTGAATATATCGTTTACAATATC
>JAPLDY010000246.1 GCA_026391595.1 Bacteroidia bacterium | reverse complement strand
GTATTCTGTCAGGGGAGTTAATTGTTTCAGGGAAAATGGTTCCTGCAACTGGATCAGATTTGATTATTGGTATGAATCGTGAAATGACTGCCCCTTCAAATCCTGTCAGAGCATATGCCACACTTCCGGGATGGTTTTCTTTCGATGGAATCTTTGATGAGGTAAAAATATATGATACAGCCATTTCACAGGAAACTGTAAAAGGGAAATTTCTGGCTCTTAGGAATCTTTCACCTCCCGATATTCCAGGAAGAGTTATGCCAGGTGGTCCGCCGGGACCAGGCCGTTTTGGTGCATATTACACAAAGTTAAAGTTTTATGATGAGTGGGATGCTTTATTCCGGGTCGGGGATTACACCGACATTGTGGTTCAGTTCGATAATTCACCTGTGCGTGTGGTATTCTGGAGAGGTACACGGTATTCCCCGGCATGGGTAATGGAAAATGGTCAATGGATGGCCGACCAGAGCTCAGAGTATTTTGATACCATCAATGGTTGCTTCGAGCATATGATAGATCCTCATTGCCTCTACTCTCATGTCCGGATAATTGAGAACACGAAGGCAAGAATAGTCGTCCATTGGAGATACATACCCGTGAGCGTAAGAAAACAATTTTCACAAGTCGATGAAAGAACAGGATGGTCGGACTGTGTTGATGAGTACTTTACTTTTTACCCTGACGGAATAGGGATCAGGAAAGTTGTTCAATATACCTCAGGCCAGCCTTTGGGCCCCTCTGAGGCTATCGCATTTTGCCAGCCGGGGACGACACCTGAAGATAACATTAACCTTGATGCCATGACTCTTGTCAACCTTAAGGGTGAAAGTTATACCTATTCCTGGGCCAACGGAGCTCCGGTATTTAAGAAAGGAGCCAATCCCCCGGATCCTGTTGTCCAGATAGTTAACCTTAAATCAAAGAATAAGCCTTTTATGGTTTTTGAACCGGGGAACAATATGGCAGTATACGGGATTGAACAGCGGCCTGATGCATCTCATTTTCCCTGGTGGAACCATTGGCCGGTTGCACAAATGGCATCAGACGGCAGGTATTGCCAGGCTCCTGACAGGCCCTCTCATTTCTCCCTGGCATGGGGCGGACCACCCTTTCATGACTCAGAAGGAAAGATTATAAAGGCAAGAGAATCAGGCAGTGAAGGTGAACTGGAGATCCCTGAGGATAAAAAGAATATGATGAATACATACTGGCTGAGCTGGATGTACGGAGCGTCGCAGCAAACGCCGGAAGAGTTAGCCAGACTTGCAAGATCATGGGCTCAGCCTCCTGAACTTAAAGTAAGTGGGCTTGAATTTAAAAGCCGGGGTTACGATCTCACTCAGCGCGCTTACATTCTTGAAAATATTGGTACTGAGAATAATCGTTTGGAAATGGAATTGCTGGCAAGCAAAGAATCTCCTGTTGTAAATGCATGTTTTGTTGTCAAGGGATGGAACACTGATGATATTTCCCTTCAGTTCGATGGTAAGATTCTTGAAAAGAATAATGATTATAGCGTTGGCATAATAAGAAACCTTGAAAAAGATGACTTGGTCATCTGGATCAAAATGGATTCAGAGAAAACCTCG
>JAPLDY010000222.1 GCA_026391595.1 Bacteroidia bacterium | reverse complement strand
AAAAAGTTCAAACGTCTTTTTATCGTCAAGCGAAATATTTTCCAGATCGATCTCAATGCTCTTTGATTTCTTAATATTCTCGAGGGCATCCTTGATTATTGAAAGGGTCTTCAATCCAAGGAAATCCATCTTCAGCAGGCCCACCGATTCAACATGACTCCCATCGAACTGGGTTGCATAGAGGTCAGTATCTTTAGCGGTGCAGATGGGAATATAGTTATCAAGAGAATCTTTTCCTATTATTATTCCGCATGCATGAACACCTGTTTGCCTTACCGAGCCTTCAAGCACTTCGGCATACTTAAGTGTCTGCGCAATAAGCTTATTAGATGAATCCCTTTCTTTTGCCAGCTCAGGCACTTCAGCATATGCTTGCGCGAGAGTCACACCCGGACGTTCAGGAACCAGTTTGGCAAGACGGTCAGCGTCAGGCAGTGGAAGCTTCTGTACCCTTGCCACATCCCTGATTGCCATTTTTGCTGCCATGGAACCAAAAGTGATGATATGAGCTACTTTATCGTGGCCATATTTATTAACAACATATTTAAGAACAGATTCTCTTCCGTCTTCATCAAAGTCGATATCGATATCAGGCATTGATATCCTGTCGAGGTTCAGAAAGCGTTCAAACAGAAGGCCATATTTAATCGGATCAATATCGGTGATCTTGAGGCAGTAAGCTACTGCCGAACCGGCAGCAGAACCGCGCCCCGGGCCAACAGATACTCCCATATCCCTTGCTGCGTTAAGAAAATCCTGGACAATGAGAAAATAGCCCGGGAATCCCATTTTGGCAATAGTCTGCAATTCAAAATCGATCCTTTCTCTGTGCTCTGAAGTAAGAGCACCCCATCTCTTCTTTGCTCCCTCATAGGTCAGGAACCGTAGATATTCATCTTTATCATTATATCCTTCAGGAAGTTCAAAATCCGGCATTATAGGCTCATGGTCGAGCTTGTACTTTTCAATCTTGGAAACAACTCCGGCAACATTATCTATTGCTTCCGGGATATCACTGAAGATCTCCCTCATCTGTTCCTCTGTTTTCAAATATTCCTGTTTTGAGTACCTCAGCCTGTTAGGGTCATCGATATCCTTGGCAGTATTGATACAGATTAGCCTGTCGTGTGCCTCAGCATCTTCCTCATTTATGAAATGGACATCGTTTGTCGCAATAAGCTTTACACTGTATTTCTGGGAAAGCTTTTTGAGAGCTTCAATAACTTTCTGCTGAAGCGGGAATGTTGTCCTGTCTGCTTCCGGGTCGTTGGTTTCATGCCGCTGCACCTCGAGATAAAAATCCTCACCGAAAATATCCAGGTAGCTTTTAAGAGCTGCCTCAGCACCGGCAATGGTGCCATTGAGGATCTCATCCTGGATCTCTCCGGCAAGGCATGCCGAAGATGCAATAATGCCTTCCCTGTACTGTGTAAGCAGCTCCTTATCGACCCGGGGCTTGTAATAAAATCCTTTTATCCAGGCTGTTGATACCAGTTTGATAAGGTTTTTATATCCTGTAAGGTTTTTGGCAAGAAGAATAAGGTGATCGCCTGAGCGGTCTTCCTTGCCTGTCACATCAGATATGGATCTTTTTGCAACATATATCTCACATCCGATGACAGGTTTTAATCCTTTCTTAATGACCGCATTGTGAAACTCTTTCACACCGAACATATTACCATGATCCGTGATGGCAATAGCTTCCATGCCGAAAGATTTTACTTTTTCAGCAAGAAGAGAAATGCTGGATGCTCCATCCAGGATAGAGTATTGGGTATGAACATGCAGGTGAGCAAATCCTGACATAATTTTTAATTTAAAATTGCATTCCGGTCAGATAACAAAAATACTCAAAAATGGATAGAACAGGTTGTATGTATTGAGAGGTAGGGAAAATATCCGTTCCTCCGGGAGTGTCAAATGTAAACCTGATCAAGCAATCTGTCGATTCAAAAAATTTATCAACAATTCAAATTTTACCTTGCAGATGATTGTGGTAAGATCACAATCATGGACAGTAAAAGGAACTAGCCATTCCTTAAAACTATTTTTTAACCTAAACTAAATGTTATGAGAAAAATTCTCTTGATGCTTTTGGTTTTTTGCGGGTATTTGATTTCTGTCAATGCCCAGCAAAAAATTATTTCCGGAACTATCACCTCTTCTGTTCCCGGTGAAGGAGCAATGATTGGTGTATCTGTTTCTGTGAAAGGGACAACTACCGGGATCAACACCGATATAAACGGCAAGTACTCCCTGGCAGTTCCGGCAAATGCCTCAACGCTTGTTTTTTCGTATATAGGAATGAAGAAGCAGGAGGTTGTGATTGGTAACCGTTCCCTGATAGATGTTATCCTTGAGCCTGATGTACTGGGTCTGGAAGAAGTAGTAGTTACTGCTTTCGGCGTATCCAGGGAGAAAAAGGCGATAGGTTATTCAGTACAGGATGTTAAGAACGAGGTAATAAAGCGAACAGGCAATACTGACCTTGCGGGTGCAATGCAGGGTAAGATTTCCGGTATCGACATCAAACCTTCAAGCGGGATGCCCGGAGCCTCGTCGCAAATCGTCATTCGCGGAGCCCGCTCTTTTACCGGGAATAACACGCCGCTCTATGTTGTGGATGGCATGCCGATTGCCTCTACTGCCGATATTCAGTCGGGTACCAATGGAAACTTTTCGCTGGTGGGAAACGGTGTATCCGGATCTGATATTTCCAACCGTGCCGTGGACCTTAATCCAGCTGACATTGAAAGTGTAAATATTCTTAAAGGCCAGGCAGCAGCAGCGTTGTACGGCATACGTGCATCTAACGGGGTCATACTCATTACTACAAAAAGCGGACGAAATAATGCACTCGGGAAGCCGGTCGTTTCAATTTCACATACAAGCGCTTTTTCAAGGGTTTCACGTACCCCTGATTATCAGACTACTTATGCACAGGGCTCCCTGGGCAATTATGTTCCTAATGCATCTTTATCATGGGGACCTAAAATCGTTGATCTTCCTGATGATCCGACGTACGGTGGCAATACCCACGGCCATCCAGGAGAATATTATGTTCCCCAGCTGGCACTTGGGAGGGTTGAAGATACCTGGGTGACTCCTCAGGTATTCAATAACTGGGACAGATATTTTAAAACCGGGTACTCTTCTACCAATAACGTATCAATAACGCAGGCAGTTGAAAGCGGCAATTTTGCCCTCAGCTTAAGCCAGACATCACAAAGTGGAGTAGCCCTCGCATCAGGAATGGATCGCTGGAATGGCAAAGCATCTGCTGAAAGGAAGTTGGGTAAGAATTTCTCTGCAGGATTCAATGCCAATTTTTCAAAAACTAACATTAATAAGCTTCCTACAGCCAACGATGCTGCTCTTGCAGGTGTCCTTGGAGCTCCTGTAAGCTATAATCTGAAGGATTATCCTTCTTATGTTCCGGGAGATATTTATACTCAGATATATTACAGGGGAGGAAGCTGGGATAACCCATATTGGGCTGCAGAACATACAATTTTCAATGAAAAGACCGACAGGTTTTTCGGAAACGGATATATCAATTACCTCGCTAAATTAGGTGAGAAGATGAATATGAAGATCCGTTACCAGCTTGGTGCAGATACATATACCACAAATTTCAAGGATATTTTTGAATATGGCCATGCCGGAACAACTGGATTGATAGATAATTACGGAATCACATCTTTTATAGTGAACTCCCTGTTTACGGCAAATGTTGACTGGAACATCAGCAACGCACTGACCTTAAGTGCAATGGTCGGAAACGAATTTGATCATAACACTTCCAAGACATATTCAGAACATGGCGAGGAATTTAATTTCGGAGGATGGGCACATATCAGAAATGCAAATATTGTCACTGCAGATGAATCCCGGAACCAGAACCGGACTGTAGGAACCTTCGGAAGCCTGTCACTTCAATATAAATCGCTGCTTTTCCTTACAGGGACAGGCAGATATGATGTTGTTTCTTCAATGCCTTCGGATAACAGATCATTCTTTTATCCTTCTGTCGCCTTCAGCTTTGTGGCATCAGAATTACCCTCTGTAAAAAACCTCAGCTGGGTATCGTTTGCCAAACTACGTCTTTCGTATGCCGAAGTAGGTCAGGCAGGATCATATACTCCAAATTTCTACGGCACTCCTTTTTATGGAAGCGGATGGTGGACAGGCTCTCCGATCCAGTATCCGATTGGCGGGGTTAGCTCCTACATTCCAAATAATATTCAGTTTGATCCAAATCTGGTACCACAAAACACCAAATCGTACGAAATAGGAACCGAACTGAAATTTTTCCAGAACCGGATTGGAATTGACTACACTTACTCCTATCAGAATGTCGTGGATCAGATATTCTCAGTTCCTCTGGCAGGGTCGACAGGGATATCAAATCTGCTAATGAACGGCGGTAAAGTGCATACAACAAGTCATGAAGCAGTGTTGTATCTGACTCCGCTGGCAACGAAAAACCTTCAATGGGATCTCAATTTCAATTTCTCTAAAATTGATAACTATGTCGATGAACTTGCTACAGGTGTGGAAAGCATCTTTATTGGTGGATTCGTCACTCCTCAGGTCCGGGCCGGTATAGGGGATACTTACCCTGTTATTTACGGAGATTCATTCATGCGCAACGCTGATGGGAAGATAGTTGTTGAAGATGATCCCTCATCCCCGAATTATGGATTTCCGCTTCAGGGGGAACCGGCTGTAATCGGAGAAGTATCTCCTGATTTCATACTTGGAGGCGGCACCAATTTTACATTTAAAAACTGGTCGCTGAATGCATTGTTCGAGTGGAAGGAGGGTGGTCATATGTATTCCGGCAGTAACGGATTGCTGGACTATTATGGTCTCTCTGCCAGAACGGAAGATCGTGAATCGACTTTTATCTTCGACGGGGTGAAGCGTGATGGAACGCCCAATGATATTGCACGCGGAGGGCCCCTGGATCCCTTTGCATTACAGTCATTGCATACAAACGTGCTCACGAACATCGATGAGTATTATATATACGATAATTCATTCGTGAAGCTTCGTGAGCTTTCCCTGAGGTACCACCCTGCAAAGAAGCTTTTCAAGAAAGTCGACCTGGGTGTTTCAGTTTTCACGCGCAATATACTTCTCTGGACAGCTCTCCCAAATCTCGATCCTGAATCGAGCCAGGGGAACACCAACATGGGTGGAGCTTTTGAGAGGTTCACTGTTCCGCAGACGACCAGCTTCGGTTTTAATCTTGATTTAACTTTTTAATATTAAATGTCATGAGAAAAGTACTTTATATATTGTCTACTGCAGTTCTGGCCCTGTCTTTGTGGTCCTGCTCGGAATCCATAATGGATGAGATCAATAAGGACGTAAATAATCCGAGCGATATGACGTCAAACCTGATAATCACAGATGCGATAACGACCAGTGCATTCAATGTAGCCGGTGGAGATTTTGCCTTTTATGCATCCATTTATATTGAGCATAATGCCGGTACGTGGGGCCAGTTCTATAATGCAGATATACGATCTTCAGAGCCTTCAAGTTCAACAACGTACAACAATACCTGGAATGCAGTTTATTCAAACCTTTATACATTGAAAATAATACGTGATAAGTGCTCTGAAGGCGGTTCGGAACAGGGGAACTACCATACCCTGGGCATCGCACAAATCCTTACTGCACATAACCTGGCATCACTTACTGATGCGATGGGGGATGTCCCCTGGACACAGGCTCTCCAGCCGGGTAAAATTTTTACTCCGGTTCTTGACAAACAGGAAGATATTTATGATGCGATATTTCAACTTCTTGACGATGCCATCACCAATCTTGGAAAAACAACAAT
>JAPLDY010000045.1 GCA_026391595.1 Bacteroidia bacterium | reverse complement strand
TATGCCGATAACAAGGAGATACAGCAAAATAACCTGCAGCTGAAAATAGACCTTTGCATCCAGGCTGAAGCCCTTCAGGACAACACCGACTGGAAAGCTACGGCAGATTCCCTCATCAAGCTTCAGAAGGATTGGAAAGAGATTGGACCCGTTCCAAGAAAACAATCTGAAAAAAGCTGGAAAAGATTCAGGAAAGCTTGTGATCATTTTTTCGAGCGTAAAACTGAGCACTTTGCAGAGTTGGATACATCGTATGAAGATAATCTTAAAGCAAAAATTGCCCTTATTGAGGAGCTTGAGAGTTTTGAACCGGGAACCGATGTGCAGACTGCATTCGAAAGACTTAAAGAGCTTCAAAGAAAATGGACCGAAATAGGATTTGTTCCATTTAATAAGAAAGACGAGACAACAAACAGATACAGGAGTGCCCTTAACAAGGAATTCGACAAACTGAAAATTGGTGATGATGACAAGAGTATCCTTAAGTATAAAAACAAGCTTGACAACCTGAAAACCAATCCCAAGGCGTCAAGAAAGATCCGGAATGAACGTGAGAAATTCTTTACGAAGATCAAGCAGCTTGAGGGCGATATAGTATTATGGGAGAACAATATAGGCTTCTTCGCAAAATCAACGAATGCAGACACAATGATACGCGAAGTGGAAGAAAAGATCGAGAATGCGAAGAAAATGATCAAGATGCTGGAGGAAAAGGTCAAGATGATCGACCAGTCCGGTCTGGATGAATAACATGATAAAAAGATAGTTCAACTATAATTTTTTGCTTTGGCAGAAGTTAAATATATATTTGTTACCGGAGGGGTTACCTCTTCCCTGGGAAAAGGAATACTCTCTGCTTCGCTGGCAAAGCTTCTGCAGGCACGTGGATATTCGGTAACTATCCAGAAACTTGATCCCTATATAAATGTAGATCCGGGAACCCTCAACCCCTATGAGCATGGAGAGTGCTTTGTAACTATTGACGGTGCTGAAACAGACCTCGACCTTGGTCATTATGAACGTTTTCTTAACGTTCCTACAAGCCAGGCCAACAATGTCACGACAGGCAGAATTTACCAGTCAGTAATTGAAAAGGAAAGAAGAGGCGATTACCTTGGGAAAACTGTCCAGGTGATCCCTCATATTACAGATGAGATAAAAAGAAGAATAAAGCTGGTAGGCTCCGGAAACAAATTCGATATTGTGATTACAGAGATAGGAGGGACTGTCGGGGATATCGAATCCTTGCCATATATTGAGTCAGTGCGCCAGCTTAAATGGGAGATGGGTGCACAGAATTGCCTTGTAATACACCTGACACTTGTTCCCTATTTGCCGGCAACAGGAGAATCTAAGACAAAACCTACCCAACACTCAGTAAAGGATCTTCTCGAGGAAGGTATTCAGCCTGATATACTCGTTTTGCGAACACAACGCAGTCTTAGCAGGGACGTCAAACGAAAAGTTGCTCTCTTTTGCAATGTCGACGAGAATGCTGTTGTTGAGACAATCGATGTCTCTACAATCTACGAGGTCCCACTAAATATGCTCAGTGAAAAACTCGACCAGACGGTTCTGAAAAAACTTGGACTTCCTGTGGGAGAGGAACCTGCGCTGACTGAATGGAAGGAATTCCTGACAAGGCTTAAAAATCCAAAACATTCAGTAAAAGTCGGCCTTGTAGGAAAATATATTGAGCTGCCGGATGCTTACAAATCAATCTGTGAATCATTTATTCATGCAGGATCACTGAATGAATGTGAAGTGCAACTGGTGCTGGTTCATTCCGAGGATATTACTGAGAAAAACGTCAGTGAGAAGCTTAAAGGATTAAATGGTATTCTGGTAGCACCCGGTTTTGGAGCAAGGGGTATAGAAGGAAAGATATCAGCAGCCAGGTTCGCACGCGAGAATAATATTCCATATTTTGGGATATGTCTCGGAATGCAATGTGCCGTTGTAGAATTTGCGAGGAATGTGCTAAAGCTTGAAGATGCTCACTCAACTGAAATAGACCATAAAACGAAGAACCCGGTAATCGACCTTATGGAGGAGCAAAAGAGTATTATTGATAAGGGAGGAACCATGAGGCTTGGTGCATATAAATGCATAATCAGCAAGAATTCCAAGGCTTTTGAAGCATACAAAAGGACCGAAATTATTGAACGCCACAGGCACAGGTATGAGTTCAATAATAGGTATTTCGACGATTTCAGGCAAAACGGTATGATCCCTGTGGGTATCAATCCTGAATCTAACCTTGTGGAGATTATGGAAATTGCCGGACACAAATGGTTCGTAGGAGTTCAGTTCCATCCCGAATACAGCAGTACGGTAATAAACCCGCATCCACTGTTTGTTCAGTTCATTAAAGCATGTATAGAAAAGTAGTATTGTGTTGTATTAATTTTGAAATAATTTAAAGGGAAAGAATGGATAAAAATACTATTATAGGAATAATTCTGATCTTCACTATATTCGTTGGATTCAGCCTCTTTAACTCCTCAAGGTCAAAAAAAGGATATAATGATGCTGTTGAAGCTGCCAAGACTGAAATCACAAAGGGGAATCTCGAGAGAGCCAGAACAGAATATGTGAATGCATTGAGGTTCAAACCTAATGATCCGGTGGCGCTTGAGGAGCTCCGGAATCTTAATGATAAGCTGGGAATTAAATCTGATATTCTACCGGCTGATACAGCAGCCGCAAGGAAAATTCAAGTCCAACAGCCTGCATTGCCGCAGCCATCAATTAATCCTGACTCCAGTCAATATGGTCCTTTTGCAAAGGCGTCTGTCGGTGAAAATGATCTCATAACACTCGAAAACAACAAGATTGAATTAAAGATCTCACCTAAAGGAGGCCGCGTCTATTCAGTCCGCCTCAAGGATTATACTACCCATGATTCACTTCCGCTTATCTTGTTCTCAGGCGATTCGACAGTATTCGGATTCAATTTCTATACTCAGGACAACAGGGTTGTCCGGACAAATAACCTTTACTTTAAACCTGTTTCAGACGAGAAATCATATATTGTGACTGATCAGCCTGTGAGTACTACACTGAGACTCTATGCTGCTGAAGATAAATACATTGAATTCAAGTACACTCTTGCGCCAGATAAGTATAGTCTTGCCTTTGATGTGACTTTTAAGAATCTGGTAGGTATTCTTCCTTCAAACCAAACTAACATTTCGCTGGACTGGAGGATGTATCTTCCTAAACAAGAATTAGGTAGAACCAATGAAGATAATTATACTACAATCAAATACAAGTATTACCAGGATGAAGTTGTAGGTCTGAGACTCCGGTCTCAGAAAGAGACTGACACTGAAGATATAACCACAAAACTCAGCTGGCTGGCTTTCCAGGATCAGTTCTTCTCATCAGTTGTTATTACTGATAATTTCTTCCAGAGCGGTTCGGTTTCGTCCACTAAAACGCTGACATCGGATAAATATCTTCGATATTTTACCTCTGAATTGATTGTTCCCGTTATTCCTGGTCCTGAATCAAAGATAAACCTGAAGTTATACTATGGACCCAATCATATTTCAACTCTCAGGAAGGAGGGGATGCAGCTTGAGAAACTGGTGTTCCTTGGTAAGAATATTATAGGATGGATAAGCAGGTTTATTATCATTCCGGTCTTCAACTGGCTTGAAAAATATATCAGCAGCTATGGTATCATTATTTTGATACTTACCATCTTAATAAAGATCGTTCTCTTTCCTCTAACGTACAAGTCATACCAGTCGACAGCGAAAATGGGGATCCTTAAACCTATGGTTGATGAGATAGGCAAAAAATATCCAAAAACGGAAGATGCTGCTAAAAAGCAGCAGGCAACTATGGACCTTTATAAAAGGGCGGGGATTAATCCTATGGGTGGATGTCTGCCGATGCTTCTCCAGATGCCTATTCTTTTTGCTATGTTCAGGTTCTTTCCTGTTTCCATTGAACTTCGCCAGGAACATTTTTTGTGGGCAACTGACCTGTCAACATACGACAGCATCTTTTCATGGAAGGCTACCATACCTATATTGAGCAATATATATGGTAACCATGTGAGTCTCTTCACTCTTCTTATGACTGCTTCTTCGCTGCTCACCATGAAGATGAGCGGTTCATCACAGGGAACCGACCAGCCTGGAATGAAAGTCATGATGTGGATGATGCCTATAATGTTCATGTTCATGTTTAATAAGTTTTCTGCAGGCCTGACATATTATTATTTCCTGGCAAACATGCTTACCTGGGTTCAGAATTTTGTAATGAAGAAGTTCATTGATCCTGAAAAGGTTCTTGCGACGCTGGAGGCAAACAAGAAGAAGCCTATTCCCAAATCGAAGTGGCAGCAGCGAATGGAAGCTGCAGCAAAACAAAGAGGAATAAATGCTCCGAAAAGATAGATCCTGAAATATCTCTAATTAAGCGGTATGCTGAGGCGTACCGCTTTTTTTGTTAAAAATCATTAAACACATTTTTGGATTTGAAAAATAGCATACATTTATTTTTTGATTCAAAACGGGGAAATGTCTAAAAAATTTAGGAACAAAGATTTAGCTGCCAAATTAGGGGTATCAGGTACACTGGTATCATTGGTGCTTAACAATAAAGCCGACCTTCATGGTATCAGCAAAGAGACTCAGGAAAGAGTTCTCATGATGGCCAGACAGATGGGATATTTTAATTATATGGCAGAAAAGAATTTAGTTGCACCGGTAGAGGAGTCTCCGGGTGTCATCGGAATGGTTGTAACTTCTGCATGTGACTTTTTCACTACCGGCATTACTCCATATCTCCAGCAGGCATTTTCAGGTATAGGCATGGGATTTTCTATAATTACAAAAGACCCTGATGATCAGCGTTTTGACAGGATGATAAATGCATTCCGTAAGTTCTATAGCGGATTGATCCTAATGAGCACTGCAGCTGATGAATCTACAGTCCGTGCCCTCAGATCTTCAGATTATCCTTTTATGCTGCTTGAAAACAATAATATGCAGGGACGCATAAATTCTGTTTATACCGACACTGCCGCAGGAGCAAGCCTGATATCGAGACATATCCAGAAACTTGGATATAAAAACATCCTTATTGTAACTGATAAATCATTGAACAAAGCAAACCGTGTTCAGACAGGTCAGATGGAAGATGAACTTGCTCAAATACATGGCACCATGAAACCTGTGACTTTGGAACTTGACAAATCGGCAACAAGCGAAGAATATAATTTCATGCAGTTTGAAACATTTCTTAGGCCTCCATTTCGTGCTGATATCATTATTACAATGCAGGCACAACTGGTGTACCCTGTTATGGGACTTCTTAGGAAAAAGAAACTCAGGGTACCTCAGGACGTTGCTCTTATATCGGCAGAAGAAGGCATCGGTTTCGATATTATGTATTCGCCCGTAACCTGCCTCAGAAAGCCATTCCCCTCTATGGCAACCAAAGTCGCAAATATGGTCTGGTCCGAAATAAAGAACTCAGGGAAAGGCAAATTCAAGCGACAGGTTAGTACAGTTCCCGAGTTGATTATCAGGAATTCTTGTGGAACTCTTTAGATTCATAAATATCTTCGATATTCCTTTATATATTTGAAAGTTCCCAACCTGAGAACTCTCATTTATATTTTGTTAAATATGAAATCAATCTGTAGGATTTTAATTGTATCCCCTTTATTTTTTCTCTTTGGATGTTCGGGAGAGCATCTTATAACTAATGAAGTTTACAGAAACAGAGTAGATTCCTGTTTTAAGCAGACTGAAATTCTGGCTAAATACAGGCAAAAAGCACTCTTTTCTGTGTTTGAGAGTGATCTGTCTTTAATGCAATCAGAAGCATTGAAGTTTCTGTTTGCTTTCATGCCTTTAAACGATCTGGCAGACTATACTGGCAGTTTCTTTCTGGCTAATGCTGACAGATCTCTTGCTGCAAGGGAAGAAACCTCATGGGGCAGTTCCATTCCAGAAGATCTTTTCCTGCATTATGTGCTTCCTGTAAGGGTCAATAATGAAAATCTTGATTCATTTCGCATTGTATATTATGATGAAATAATGAGCAGGATAAAAAATAAAACTATAGCTGATGCCGCTCTTGAGATAAATCACTGGTGCCATGAGAAAGTTACATATCAGCCTTCTGATTCAAGGACATCTGCCCCTATGAGCACAATATTATCTGCCAGAGGAAGGTGTGGTGAAGAATCCACATTCACAGTAGCTGCATTGCGCGTAGCGGGGATACCAGCCCGTCAGGTATCTACACCCCGCTGGGCTCACAGCGATGATAACCATGCCTGGGTAGAATTCTGGGCAGATGGAGCATGGTATTATATGGGTGCCTGTGAACCTGAAGCAGTTCCCGATCGTGGATGGTTTACTGAACCGGCACGCAGGGCTATGCTGGTTAATACAAAATCATTTGGTGCCAGCAGCGGATCTGAGAATGTCATGAACAGTTTCGGAAAATACAGTGAAGTGAATAATCTGTCCAAATATGCCGTAACGAAACGGATTTATGTGAAGGCTGTCAATTCTTCAGGAATACCTTTAAAAAGAGCAGCAATAGAATACCAGCTATATAATTACGCTGAATTCTACCCCCTGGCAACAGTTCTTACTGACCATAATGGAATAAGCAGCTTTGAAACCGGACTTGGTGATCTTCTGATATGGGGAAGGAAAGATGATGATTTCGGTTTTAAGAAAATCTCGGTTTTAGAGACAGATACTGTTGAACTTGAACTTAAAAAACACTCTCTTGATAGTTTGACAATTGATCTCGATCTTTCTGTCCCGGTTAAAAGAGCACCACAGGCTGGCCCTTCCAAATCTTTATCAGAAGCCAACGATGCAAAAATTAAGAATGAGAATAGTATCCGCCAGGAATTTATTGACACATGGATCAAAAGGAGCGAAGCTGTGAATCTGGCTTCCGGTCTTGCTATGGATACGGTTTTGGTCGCTGATGCACTTGCAAGAAGCATGGGCAATTACAGGACCATTATCTCATTATTGAAAAATGTCCCTGATACTTTGAGGAGCCGTACAATTTCCATGCTTAAAGTGGTTGCTGACAAAGACCTTCGTGACACCAGGGAGCTGGTTTTTTCTGACCATATTCTTAACTCTGATAATTTGGGCATTTGCCAGGAAGGTGATCCTCTGTTTATCCCTTATGTGCTTAATCCGCGAATCTCTAATGAAATATTATCACCATGGAGAAGGTATTTTCAGACTATTCTTCCTGCTGATTTTATAAATGATGCCATTGCTGATCCTGAGAAGATTGTCACTCTGCTGGATACTTCGATAACAATTGCAGATATGGAAAATTATGCGAAGACTCCTGTAACCCCCTCAGGTGTCTGGGAGCTTAAATTATCTGATGTTAAGTCGATTACAATATGTTTCGTTGCTATATGCAGGTCACTGGGAATAGCTTCCAGACTTGAGCCAGGAAGCAATGTGCCTCAGTACTGGATAAACGATAACTGGCACGACGTATATTTCACAGGTCAGGATAAACCGTCAACGCACAAAGGATATATCCGATTCACTTCCAAAGATAAAAATCCGGTTCCAGAGTATTATATCCATTTCACTCTGGCCAGATTTGAAAACGGACGGTACAACACTCTTGAATATAATGAGAACACTAAAGTGAATGATTTTAAGGATGAACTGCAGCTTTCTCCAGGAAATTACATGCTGGTTACCGGAAACAGACTGAATGACAGCAAGATACTTGCAAATATTTCTTTCTTTAAGCTTGCTGGAGAAGAACATAAAACGATAGCGATAAAACTCAGACGCGATCAGTAATCGATTACTACTTATCAACACCTGTTAATATAATCCCTCATTACTATCTGTACCACATAATGTAATAAGTGTATATTTGTCATGTTTTGGTGTTGCGGTGAAATAAAATCGCTGCAATGAAAAGGGAATGCGGTTAGAATCCGCGACAGTACCCGCTGCTGTGATGCCCGATCGTTCTAACGATGATGGTTTTATGATAACCTGCCACTGTCCCGATACATCGGGATGGGAAGGCTTCATAAGACCGGGACAAGTCAGAAGACCTGCCATACATAACCATATTCTCAGCTTTCGGGAAAAAAAGCGCCGGATCTCAAACGGATTCCATCCTTAATTTCCTGCAAACCGGGATAATGGCAAGTAACCGGAAAATGTTATAAGATGCAGAAATTAAACAAGTTAGAACTCTTCACTGCCAGGCCTGCTATACTATTTATCCTTGCTTCTCTCTTTACTCCGTTAAAAATATACGGACAGGTTAAAAGAGAAAGTGACACTGTTAAAATAAGCGAAGTTGTCATTACCAGAAAACTAATAAGTTCTGAACAACCTGGCTTTAAATTTTATACAGTTGATTCAAGCCGCCTGAATGGGTACACTCATTTCTTTCTTAATGATGTACTCAGGGAGGCAACCCCATTGTTTATTAAGGAATATGGAGCCGGTTTGACTTCAACAGCATCATTCAGAGGTACTTCTGCCGGGCATACACAGGTTACATGGAATGGCATCAACATAAACGACCCTATGCTTGGTCAGACAGATTTTTCTCTGATACCTGCAGGCATGATTGATAATGTGATGGTAAGCTTTGGAGGTGCTTCAATGGATCTTGGCAGCGGTGCGATTGGTGGAATCATTAACCTGGGTAATGAACCCTCATGGAGGAAGGAGACAATAATTGATCTTGCTCCCGGTGCAGGAAGTTTCGGAAGGTACAGTGGTATGCTGAAGGTAAGCACGGGAGGCGATAAATTCCAGACAGTGACAAAAGCTTTTCTGAATACCGCCACTAATAATTTCAGATTTCTTGATACGGAGCTGGCTGTTCCCGGGTGGAAGAGGAGAGAACATAACCAGCTGACACAGAATAGCTTTATGCAAGAGATCTATTTCAGAAGATCAGCAAATGTACTGTCTGCAAGGATCTGGTATCAATCTGCCTCACGGAACCTGCCCGGATCAATTCTGTACGGTTATTCCGGAGAGAAACAATCAGATAATTCATTGAGAAGCCTTGTAAGCTATGATGCTGTGAAGGGGAATAAGGAGTTCTTTGCTACAGCTGGCTGGATGCGTACAGATATGCGCTATACAAGCTTTTATGATACCATTGGATCGAAGAATATAGTCAACACCCTTATAATTAAAGGTGGGATGAATTTCCCTCTCAGTGAATCAACCATTATTAAAGCTGTGCTCAATGACGAGCTTAATCTTGTTCAATCCAATTATTATTCCGGTAAGGTCAATCATAATAACGCATCTTTAACGCTGTCGGCCGAACGCAAAAAGGGAAAATGGTTTGGTGCTGCCCTGCTGGTACGGGAGACCCTCGATAATAAATCCTTACTTGTTCCTGATTTTTCAGCGGGTTTTGAACTGAGAACAATAAGGGGTGAAGAGCATTATATTAAGCTGAATCTGTCAAGAAATTCCAAGATCCCCTCACTGAATGACCGTTTCTGGAATCCTGGAGGGAACCCTGAACTTAAAAACGAGTACGCATACTCACTCGAGGCAGGTTATAAGCTCGAGCACAGATTAACCTCATCATTTAATATAAACTCTGAGCTGAACTATTTCAACAATTATATAAGGAACATGATCCAATGGTACCCCGAGACCGATTTCATCTGGGTGGCAGGAAATATTGGCAGTGCAAATACAACAGGTTTAGAGTCTTCAGCTTCACTGAAATATGCTTTCAACACTTTTTCGGTTGAATTGGATGCAGGGTACTCATATACAAGAGCCAGGGATATTTCTACAGATGAGACTTCATCCGGACAAATGATCTATATTCCAAAACACCAGGCTAACAGCACATTACAGGTTTCATACAGAAACATTTATTCATATTGGGTAATAAATTATGCCGGTCGGATATATACAACATCCGATAATTCAGGTTTTCTCAGAGAATATGCCATTAGCAGCCTTTCAGGAGGATATAAGCTGAAAATAAAGGAGAATATTGCCGACATAAGGTTCAAGGTTGATAACATCTTTAATGTATCATATCAGACCATAAAATATTATCCGCAAACCGGAAGATCATATTTCCTGGTTCTTTCATTCAGATTTAAAGTATAGTTTATGAAGAACACGGCAATTTCTTCAATCGTTTTTCTGTCAGTAATTACCGCGTCCTGTATAAACCGTAAGGATAGTCCCCCGATCAATATCTCACCTGTTGCCGGATCTTCAGTGATGAAAGCTGAGCGGTTCTCGCTTCAGCATAACGACAGTTGTACGATACTTACCATATTTGATCCGTGGCAGGGAGCTGAAAGTGTCAGTCAGGTTTATTATCTGGTGAAAAGGGGAAGTGAGTCCGCAATAAAAGCTGACCCTTCTCAGATAATTTCTGTACCGGTCAGGAAAATAATATGCATGTCATCAACGCATCTGGCAATGATCTCGGCATTGGGGGAGGATAAGTCTATTTATGGGATATCAGGTGCAAAATATATCTAT
>JAPLDY010000202.1 GCA_026391595.1 Bacteroidia bacterium | reverse complement strand
TTCTGTTCAAAGTGGGGAGAGCAGGATTCGAACCTACGAAGGCATTCGCCAGCAGATTTACAGTCTGCCCCAGTTGGCCACTTTGGTATCTCCCCTCCTGAAACAGAGTCTATCTTCTAAGACACACATTTACAACTCCTTCAAGAGCCGATGAAGGGATTCGAACCCCCGACCTGCAGATTACAAATCAGCTGCTCTGGCCAACTGAGCTACATCGGCAATTTAAAGAACGCACCGAAAGGGCATATTTCACCCTTAAAAAACGGTGTGCAAATGTATGAATTTAAATTTTATATTTCAAAAAAATAGTGTATATTTTTATGAACTGAAATTTCAGGCACCTCTCTTCTTCTGCTTATGCTTGGTAATCTGCTTTTTAAGAGCATCAATCGCATCGTCAGTAGCCTCCTCAAATGTCTTGCTTTGTTTCCTGGCGAATAAAGGTTTACCAGAGAGATCCAGCTTGATTTCGCTAATTTTGTTCTCTTTCTCCAGATCCTTGTCGAGCCTGAGGTAAACTTCGGCATTAACAATATCTTCACCATACTGGGTCAGCTTATCCAGTTTCTGATGAACAAAGTCAATTAGCTTTTTGTCGGCATCAAACCGCACTGAATGAATCTGAATGTTCATAGTAGTCCCTCCTGATTATTTAATTATACTTATGCTCTTGGATGAGCCTGTTTATATATTTTTTTTAATTTTTCAAACGTATTATGAGTATAAACCTGTGTAGCTGAGAGATTTGCATGTCCCAGAAACTCCTTTATCACATTAAGATCCGCCCCCCGGTTAAGCATATGTGTAGCAAAAGTATGCCTGAGTATATGCGGACTTTTCTTTTCGACAGTTGTAACCATTGACAAATAACCCCTCACAAGATTATAAACAAATTTATCATACAATTTGTTTCCCTTGTCAGTCATAAAAAACCAGTCACCACTTTTTTCTCCGTCAAATTCATACCTGATCTTCAGATATTCTTCAAGCCTTGATGTGAAAGGTTTCGTAAGCGGAATAATTCGCTGCTTGTTCCTTTTACCCGTAACCTTTACAGTCGATTCACGGAGGTCAACATCTGTCAATTTCAGTCCTATAAGCTCTGCCCTTCTCATACCTGTCAGATAGAGCATTTCGATAATGGTACGATTCCTGTTTCCACTGAAATCGTCGCCAAAATAATTATTATCGAGAAGCTTATCGAGGGCTTCTTCCCCCACAAATACAGGTAGTGTTTTTTTCCTTTTGGGAAGAACCACTTTCTCCAGAGGATCGGTCTTTACTGTCCCTTCCTTGCGAAGCCAGCGGAAAAATACTCTGAGGCATGAAATCTTCCGGTGGACTGTAACTGAGGTCATGTCGTTATCCATGAGACTGACGATCCATGCCCTTACCTGATAAGAAGTTATCTCAGAAGGATTGACTGACATGTCATTTTCCGAAAGGAACATAAAAAACTGATCCAGGTCGATCTTATATGACCGGATCGTATGCGACGAATACCGCTTTTCTAATTGCAAATACTGCAGGAACGATTCCTTATAACTCATGAAGGAACCACTTGAATTATGTTAAAAGAGAATGATACAGGCGAGCGAACTATTCTTCGCTTTCCTGCAACTTCTGAACGTACTGAGCCTTCTTAATTTCTTCCCTCCGGCGTACTGAAGGCTTAATAAAAGCCTGACGCGAACGTAATTCACGAATCACTCCGGTCTTTTCAAATTTCCGTTTGAACTTTTTTAAAGCTCTTTCAATATTTTCGCCTTCTTTTAATGGTACAATGATCATATCAATAATTCTGTTTAAACGAGGCGCAAAGATAGAAATAGAAAAAATCTTTTCAAAACTTTTATGGCGATAATTTATCCATGATACCTCTTTTTATCTGTTTTACAATTATTTAGCTTTGATTTACCCTTTTGTAAGCAATATATAAATATACAGATCTTTCCAAGAATTTCCAAGGGAAAAAGGACATTTAACATAATTATAACGTATGATAATCTCAGTAGAAAGCAAAGGATACCTCGCCAGGCACCTTCGCAAAAGCTTCGGTGCCCAAAGTGCCCGGCATGAAATGATCAAAATTGTGGCCAATGAAGGAGATGCCTCGCTGGCGCTCGGCATGACAGCCTACTTTATAGTGAGTGGGGAGGCGGCGCGCAATGCAGACGGCATTGCGCGCCGTCTCCCCCTAAGAATAAAAAGTAGCCTGTCATTTCGAATGGAGCGAAGTGTAATGAGAAATCCTCATACCCAGTCCTGAAACTTAATTACAGTTTTGGCTACCAATTACCCTTTACCTGCAATCCGTTGGTCCAAAGTTGCAATCCGTTAATTGTCCTGTCTCCATGAATTGAATTAATATGAAATTGCAACCTGAAGTCTGGAAATTATTTCATCTGCCGGTGAAATCAATGGACAGTAAGTAACCGGCAGATATCATTTCCCTGGCTTCCCGGCTTATGAAAAGAATGGTTCTCTGATCCATGCCCGTCTATATAGATAAGGTTCATTTCAGCGATGGTTTCTTCATACGGATTCAATAATCGCAGGCTATAAGTTAACACCGGGCATGGGTCTTCTTTATCCCCCTTATCTGTTTGTAAAGCTAGTATTTCTGTTTTTTTTACAGAACAAATTGACCCCCCTTTCCCGTTTCCCCCAAGGGGGAAAAGCTAGGTCTATTATTTATTACAGATCTGTTTTAAAAGAAAACTATAAATACATTTCAATTACTGAAAGAACCCAGTCAATCCTATTCGTAATGTCTTCGTTTTTAAATCTGAGGACTTTCAAGCCTGATGATTCAAGATACTCGGTTCTTTCTTTATCATACACTTTCCGATTAAGATGGATCTCTCCATCCAATTCTATTGCTAGACCTGATTTAAAACAATAAAAATCAAGAATATAAATCCCATAAGGATGCTGTCGACGAAAATACATACCGCGCTGTCGCCTTCCCTTTAACTTTTTCCAAAGATCTTTTTCAGCGTCAGTCATATTCCTCCGTAGATCTATGGCTTTGCTTTTAATATTTAAATCAGCACCGTGACTTTGCCTGGACTCATTTATGAATTTTCTTATCTCCATTCCCTATCAAAAATCCTGGTTTTTCCAATCCTATTTATTCTATAATATCTTCATGCCCCTTCCCCTTTGGGGGAATGCCTGCCCCGCTTCGGCGGGGGCCGGGAAGGGGGTCATCAGGAATTGCAGACACTCTTTCCCGTTTCCCATAAGAGGGAAAAGCTTAAATCCAGTGCTTCTCATATGACTACCCCTCTCCTTCCCCTCTGGGGGAAGGCCGGGAAGGGGGTCATCAGGAATTGCAGACTCTCTTTCTCCTTCCCTTCTGGGGGAAAGCCGGGAAGGGGGTCTCCTTTTCAGAACTCCAGGTACCACCTGACTTTTTTCGCTTTCTCTTCAGTTATCAACTTATTATAAACCAGATCACTCATACCATTGATCTTCCCCTTCAATTCCCTGTATTTAAGGATAGAAGTGACTTCATATTTCTCAAAATATGGCAGCCTGATAAGCTGCCTGTAATCCGTACTATTGATCCTGATCTTTTTGATTAATGAGGTATCTGTTCTGACTCTGTTGCTTATGAGATTGAATGTCTCTTCTGTGAGGCCGTACACTTCCTTCAGCTGGTCAACAAGGGCATAGCCTCCCAGAAGGTTCCTGTATTTGATTATCCTGGCTGAAAGAACAGGACCTATCCCCGGGAGAGCCTCCAGTGAGGCCGAATCACAGCTGTTCAGGTCGATCACCCGGATAGTCTCCTGGCGCTTTGCCCGGGGAGTATATACCTGTCGTACAGTCGCGGGATCCTTCTTTCTGAGTGTATCTTTGGTTCTTTCAGGCAGCTCGAGGGTAACTATTTCAACAGGCTGTTTCGAAGCGGGAACCATGAACCTGACACCTGCAACCACCGCAATAATGATAAGAAGGAAGAATGAGGATCTTCTTTCACGCCGTGTATATCCGAACCAGTTCCTGAGAGGTTCAAGAGAAAAATGCTTCATCGTAAATGCAGTAAGACTACTGCAATTTACGAATTCCAGCGAAAATTGATTAAGATTTTAAGCTTTTTTTGAAGCTTCATCAGAAAGGATATCCTATCGCAACAACAATAGTGAAATCGTTTTTAAAATTATAAGCCCTGTTGGCCATTATCCATTTTGAACCTTCCGCGATCCAGGGATCGCGAAGCTTGATACCCATATCCGCCCTCATCAGGACAAATCCGAAATCGAACCTGAAGCCGGTACCGGTTCCTACTGCAATGTCGTTATAAAACTTATTGAATTTAAACTGGGCACCGGGGCGCGTTGAATCCTTGTTGTACGACCATATGTTTCCTGCATCCAGAAAAAGCGCCCCCTCAAGTATCCAGAAAAGATTGAACCGGTATTCTGCATTAGCTTCTATTTTTATATCTGCAGTCTGGTTCAGGAAATCCTTATCCTCCGGTACATATGATCCAGGTCCGAGTGAACGGACCTGCCATGCCCTGATGCCGTTTGCTCCGCCTCCGAAATACTGTTTTTCAAATGGTATTGCTTTTGAGTTCCAGTATGGGATGCCTGCCCCGACAAATCCCCTGTACACAATTGAGCTGACATCATTTACTATCACATTGTACCTGAAATCGATATCAGCCCTGACATACTGTGCAAACGGCTGTCCAAGAAGCTGATAGCTGCCTGCTGTTTTGTTACGACCAAGAATTTTACTTGCCACTGCCGGAAGATTTCCTGCAGCTTCGGCATTTATCCTGACGAACCAGTAATCTTTCTTCTTCTGGATCTTCTGATTGCTGAAAATATAGGAGTAGTTACCCCCGATGATCATTATATCCCTATAGCTGTAGGCCAGGTATGATGAGGATTGAATTCTCCGGTAAAAAGCCGTATCAATTGACTTCAGGTCGACCCAGTTCGCCTGGATCGGATTGACAATATGTGTCGTGAAGGGATTCCCGTTCCATGTATATCCGAATGTGGCATTTGCCATAGCCCTGTTGTAGAAAGGCATGTTCTGCCAGTCGTACGCCGCAAGCAAAGTTGTGCTTGGATTATAATCTTTTATAAATTTTTCCTTGTTAAGAAATGGTACCAGGAATTTGGGGAACCGGAGGCTGGTTTCTACTCCATATTCCTGAGTGCTTCTTAATTTGGTATTTTTCTGAGAGAGAGCTTCATAGGCTCCTTTCAATTTCAAATTGAACAATTCTGCGCCGTGAAACAGGTTCTTATGAGAATAGATAAGGTTGACCGCACCTCCGAGGTTTCCTGCAGAGTTAGTTCCTTCAAGCTCAACCTTAAATGACTGCTGACTGAGAAGAGTAAGCTGGATATTACAATCAAGGGTCATGCGGCCTCCATCCTTTACATTCGGAAGGGGCACTTCATTATAATATATATTTACCAGACGAAAGGTTTTCAGTGAAAGAAGATGTGATTGTGACTGCTCGGTCCTGGTCAGGTTGTATAAACTACCGGGTTTAATGTAAAGCGACTGTATTATAAGGTTGTATTTTATTTCCGGTTTATTCTTTGGTGAAATAAAATAGTAACCCTCATAAAATGTTGTATCGAGACTTTGCCGGTAAGCTTCTCCTCCCTCCAGTGCATCCTTCGGGACAAAGTCGGGATAGATATAAACATTCCTAACCTGGTAACGTGAATGCGGGACTAATGAGATCCTGTTGTTTGCATCAACTTTCTGGAATTTTTTTATGTTGTAAACAATATTTACCTCTCTCTTACCCAGTGTGCTGTCGATCTTGAAGTTTATATGATCGCCTGAAAAACTGTAGAAACCATCTTCCTTTACATGCCTTTCAAATCGCGATAATTCTGCCTGAAGAATATTCACATCATAAGGTTTTCCCCTTTCGATCATACAGTTGAACGAATCACGATAGAAAAGGTTCCTGATTGTCGAATCTTCAATTTCATAAGAGAGGTTTCGTACGATATATGGCGTTTTCAGATCAACATTGTAATAGACCTTCGATTTCCTGTTTGCTGTCTCAATGGTTTCCATCACCTGGCTGTCGAAATAGCCTTTGGATGCAATGTATGATTGTATCTGTTCGCGTGATTTGGCTGTAGCATAAGGATCAAAAATCATGGGCTCTTCACCTATTTCCCTGAGCCAGGAATGAGGCCATTTCTGTTTATTCAGATTTGAAAGATTATAAAGTCCAAGATGGAATTTTACTCCGAAGATCCTTTTGTTTGGTTTCTGTTTGACGAAAGGCATCAGGTCGGCCTTTTTTATTCCCTCCTTGTTGACAATCACATGCATCTCATCCAGAAGAGTTTCATCTTGAGGAACATATTTAGTTGGATTACAGGATATTATAAATAATGCTGTAAAAAGAAAAATGAGATTTATTCCCCGGGAAAATATATTTTTATTTGCGATATATTTTTTCAAATTTTGTACTGAAAGAGTTACGCAAATATATCAAAATATGTATTATGAGAAACCCCCTTTCCCGTTTCCCCCAAGGGGGAAAGGTTAAATAATTCCTTCCCCCGTGGGGGAAGGTTAGGATGGGGGTCTTTAAATAAAACAAAGTGATTCCTAGTTTCTTATTTAAAAAGACATATAATAATGATATCCAGGCACAAGGCGAATTTCATTATCTCGCTTCAGAAGAAAAAGGCAAGGGAAGAAGAAAAACTTTATTTAATAGAAGGTGATAAGCTGGTCAGGGAGTTTCTCGAAGCCAGGGTGCCTGTGAGGATGCTTGTTGCCAAACCCGAATTTCTGAATTCTCTGCTTCAGGTGCATAAGCAGGGAATAGCAGAGGTAATTCCGGCCAGCTATGAGGAGATTAAAAAAATCAGTTCTCTTACAACACCCCACAATGCGCTGGCAGTGATAGAGATGCCTGACATGAAGCCTGATCCTGCTGATCTTAAAAAAGGATTGACGGTAGCGCTTGATACAGTTCAGGATCCGGGAAATCTTGGAACCATAATCAGAGCCGCCGCATGGTTCGGAATAAAAAACATCTACTGCTCACCCGACTGTGTCGATGTATACAATCCGAAAGTGATTCAGGCAAGCATGGGGGCTATCCTGCATGTTAACGTCTTTTATACTGACCTTGGCACTTTTCTTAAATCAGCTTTAGAGAACAATATTAAGGTCTTCGGGGCTCTGATTGATGGAGAATCAATATATTCATATAAGCTTGAAAATTATGGAATTATTCTTCTGGGAAATGAATCGAAAGGGATATCAGAAGAGCTGTCTCCTTATATTACAGACAGGATAATGATCCCAAAAATAAGTAATGCCCGGGCGGGAATCGATTCGCTGAATGTGAGTATGGCAGCATCGGTGATCTTCTCGGAGTTCACTCGCAGCAAAGGAAGGCAGGGATGAATTAACAGGTGCCAGACGGCGGGCGTCAGGTTTCAGGAAAAAGAGAAGATGAATTGGTTAATAGCTTAGCTTTTTACTGATTGCTTCTGCAGCCCTTATTCCATCGACTGCTGAGGATACTATGCCGCCTGCATAACCGGAACCTTCACCGCAGGGATATAAGCCTGATACATTTATATGCTCCATTGTCTCCTGATTACGGGGGATCCGTACAGGAGAGGATGTTCTCGATTCTACACCAAGTATCACTGCGTCATTCGTCAGAAAACCTTTCATCATTGTCCCGAATTGTCTGAATCCTTCTCTCAGTCTCGATCCAATCTGTTCCGGCAGCCACTCATTAATCGCGGATGATGTAATCCCCGGAAAATATGATACTTCAGGTAATGATGAAGATGCTTTGCCAGATACAAAATCCATAAGTCTTTGTGCCGGCGCTCTTTGTGTCCTTCCTCCATTGATCCATGCTGCCAGTTCCAGCTCTTTCTGGAACTCAAGTCCGGCCATCTCACCACGATCAGAGTATTTAAGAAGATCCTCAGGTCTTATCTCGACCACCATGCCCGAATTGGCATAAGGAGAATTACGTTCCGAGGGAGACATACCGTTCACAACAACCTCCTCCTGCGAAGTTGCTGAAGGAACGATAAAACCTCCCGGACACATGCAAAAGGAGTAAACTCCCCGTCCGTCAACCTGTTTTACGAGGTTATATGAGGCCGCTGGCAGGTACTGGCCCCTTCGGCTACCATGGTACTGGAGGGTGTCTATCAGCTCCTGTGGATGCTCAACCCTCACTCCCATCGCAAAAGATTTCATTTCGAGCTTTATCTGCCGCTTCATGCAGATATCATAAATGTCTCTCGAAGAATGGCCTGTTGACAGAAGGAGATAAGGCGAAAGAACCTCTTCTCCTCCTCTTATTATTACACCCCTGACAGTATTGTTTTCAATGAGAATGTCTGTAACTCTTTTTTCAAACATTATCACTCCGCCGGAATCGAGTATTGACTTCCTCACTGCAGAAATTATCCGTGGCAGCTTGTCGGTTCCGAGGTGAGGATGAGCCTCATACATTATGTTTTCCGCAGCTCCATGAGAACATAGCAGTTCAAGCACACGTGTGTTGTCACCTCTTTTCTTTGAGCGGGTGTAGAGCTTACCATCGGAAAAAGTCCCGGCGCCGCCCTCCCCGAAACAATAATTACTGTCGGGATCAACTATTTGCTCCCGGCTGATCTTTGCAATATCCCTTTTACGTGCTGAGACATCCTTCCCTCTTTCAATAATAACAGGACGGATACCAAGCTCTATCAGGCGCAATGCAGCAAACAGACCTGCAGGTCCTGCACCAATAATAATTATCTCTTTCTGATTTGTTACATCCCTGGCTTCAAATGGTTTAATCGCCAGCTCACACTTCTCTTCAGCAGAATAAACTTCAACAGTAAGGTTGACCTTAATCCTTTTCTGGCGCGCATCAACTGATCGCTTCAGTATCCTTATTTCTTTAATTTCAGAAGGATCCAGCTCTGCGGCAGAAGCACATAATTTACGGACAGAGTTATCATCGGCAGCTGTTTCCGGATCAAGATTCAGATTGATCTGTACAGGCATATCATTCGAAATGAAATGCTACGATCCACATCTGCGACCTCATCTTGTCGATGGCATTCCGGTATTGCTCCTTACCTGATGCAGGCTCATTCACCAACACATTGAAGAGCCCGTTTGACATTTTCAGCTCAACAGAAAGCTTAAAATAGATCAGATAGAAATCCAGTCCTGCACCTGCTTCAT
This sequence comes from Bacteroidia bacterium, assembly GCA_026391595.1. Classification (GTDB taxonomy): domain Bacteria; phylum Bacteroidota; class Bacteroidia; order Bacteroidales; family VadinHA17; genus LD21. The sequence goes on along the minus strand of JAPLDY010000202.1, from coordinate 6,342 downwards.
AATAGAGGTCAGGGCGTTTGAGTCTCACATAAACAGGTTTCTCCTCGTCATACTCCTTCTTGGCTGCCAGGTCGTACCGGAAATTCAAACCTGTGACAACATAAGGCCGGACATTATTGAGTCTGTCGCCTTTATATTTAAGCAGGAGCGGAAATTCTATAAATGATGATTCGAGCCTCTGGTTAGCATTATATAGAACTTTATTTTTATAATATCTTATATTCCTCTGGCCAAAAGATACTCCCGGTAGAAATCTGATATCCCAGTGATTTGCAGGATGAAGGTCGGTGACAATCTGGATGTTAATACCCGGATTGAGTATGCTTACCTCAGGATAAAGTGAGTCAGCCTGAAGATATGTCTGCGAAGGAGTTATGTTAAAGTCCATCGTATTGAATCCAAGACTGAATCCAAAATGGAAAAGCTTGTCGTCGTACCACGATTTATTTTTAGGCTTCTGCTTCTGACCCAGCAGATTAAAGGGTATAAGCAAAATAAAAAGTGCAATTATTAATATTGGTGATCTCTTATTCAATCCTCTCGCTGTTTTGTTTCAGGGCACAAGTTAATAAACTGCTTTGAATAATATTTATTGCACCGTTTGTTTAAGCCCGGTGTATATGCTTGCTATTCCCCCGGTAAGCTTTTTCTGACTGATAGTTGAGAGCCCCGCTTTGACCATGAGGTCTTTAAAGCTCTCATTATCTGGAAACTGCATGACTGATTCGGGCAGATATCTGTACGCCTTAGAGCTTCTGGAAAATATTCTGCCGATCAAAGGCAGGATATTCAGAAAATAGAAATTGTACATATGTCTGAGTGGGAATTTAACAGGTTTTGAAAATTCAAGGACCATCACCAGTCCTCCATTCCTGATTACTCTTCTCATTTCTGACAGACCCTTAAGAGGATCTGCAAAATTTCTGACACCGAATGCTACCATGGCAACATCAAAACTGTCATTGTCAAAAGGAATCTTTTCTGAATCGCCCGGCATAAGATCAATCCGTTTAGAGAGCCCCTTCCTCCTTATCTTTTCTGCACCGATCTCCAGCATTTTGGAGGAGATGTCAATTCCCGTAATATGCTTAGGATCAAGACACATTGCAGCAATTGAAAGATCGGCTGTCCCGGCTGCTACATCAAGTATCCTTGGGTTTTTATGTGTTTCGGAAATGATCCTGACAGCTTTTTTTCGCCATATCCTGTCAGTCCCGAAGGATAATAAATGGTTCAGGAAATCGTAACGGTAAGCGATGTTGTCAAACATTGAGGCAACTTCAGTTGCTTTCTTATCTGAGGGAGGATTTTCCATAATTCAGTTTGCAAATATAATCAGATTTTTAAAGCCTCTCCCAAAAAAAGCAGCAGGTACTCATCCCCCCAACCCCCTTCTCTGGTAAACCAAAGAAGGGGACGTAAAGCACTGTATATAAATAACTTCCCCCTCTTTGCTTAAGTAGAGAGAGCCTGTCCCGCTTCGGCGGGAGGGAATACAAGGGGGTGAGTACATGCGAAGATGAAGAGGATGATCCCTTTCCAAATAAATTTCTAATTTTACATCCACCTAAACAAGAAAATATCATGAATAAGATCATTATGATAACCGGCGCAACGGCCGGATTTGGACGGGCAATAGCAGCTAAATTTGCAATGAACGGATACAATATTATTATTACCGGACGAAGAAAAGAGAGGCTTGATGATGTTGAAAAGGAGCTCACTGCCCTTAAGGTAAAAGTTCTCCCATTAAACTTCGACGTAAGGAAGAGATATGAGGTGGAGGAAGCTGTTACCGGCATCCCGGATGAATGGAAAAACATTGATATTCTAGTAAATAATGCCGGACTTGCAGTAGGAATCGACCATATCGACAGGGGCAACCCCGACGACTGGGACAGGATGGTTGACACCAATGTAAAAGGCTTGCTTTATGTGACACGTGCTGTATCTCCTCTGATGGTGGCCAGGGATAAAGGCTATATTTTCAACATAGGATCTATTGCAGGAAAAGGCGCCTATGAGGGAGGCAACGTCTACTGCGCATCCAAGGCGGCTGTGGACTCGCTTTCCAAATCGATGAGGATAGACCTGTTAAAACATAATATAAGGGTGACACAAATAGCCCCGGGTATGGCTGAAACCGAATTCTCCCTGGTCAGGTTCAAGGGCGATAAAGAGAAAGCCGGTGCAGTATATAAAGGTATAAAGGCACTTTCTGCAGACGATATTGCCAATGTCATTTACTATTGCGCAACACTTCCGGATCATATTTGTATAAACGATCTGGTAATCACCCCTACCCAGCAGGCTGATGTGAACTTTAATAATAGAAAGATGTAAAAAGGAGGGGGAGAAAAGACCTCATAGGATTAAATCTAATCCAAAATATTCTTCGTCCCTGTATTTTAAAGATTATTGCCTCTAATTCAGGGGAATTTATTACCTTAATAAACTATTATCATTTTGATATTTCTTAGAAAGAATAATTCAAACCGCAAAGTATGAAAAGAAATTATATTCATTTATTTTCTCTTGTCATCCTTTTTGTTATTGTCCCGGGTTTATCATTTGGAATTGACACGAAGGATACAAGGATGATGTCGCAACCTGCGATAAGTAACACCCATATTGCTTTTATTTATGCAGAAGACTTGTGGATTGCAAATCCTGATGGTTCACAACCCACCAGACTTACCGTAGATGAAGGAGTAGAATCCAATCCTTGTTTTTCCCCTGATGGAAAAACTATTGCATTCAGCGCTCAGTATGATGGGAATACTGATGTTTTTATTATCCCCGCTGAAGGCGGGGTGCCAACAAGATTAACATGGCATCCAGGAGATGATATTGTAAGGGGTTTTACTCCGGACGGAGCAAATGTTTTGTTCGTTTCACAACGAATGGTATTTTCGACAAGGTACACACAATTCTTTCTTGTTCCCGTCAAAGGGGGTTTCCCAACCCAGCTTGAGATTCCAAATGGATGGGCTGCTTCATATTCGGCTGATGGACAGAGAATGGCATACAATCCGCTAGGTCCTGCATACCTTCAGTGGAAGAATTACCGGGGAGGCATGATCTCAAATATCTGGATTTATACATTTTCTGACCATTCGGTAGTTAAAATTCCTCAACCACAAGAAGGATGCAACGATACTGATCCTATGTGGATCGGAGGCAAAATATATTTTAATAGCGACAGAAACGGGGAGTTTAACTTATTTTCATATGATGTTTCCACTGCTGATATTAAACAACTTACTTCATTTACAGACTTCCCGGTTATTAAAGCTTCCCCTGGAAAAGGAAAGATCATTCTTGAGCAGGGAGGATACCTTCATATTTATGATACCAATTCATCAGCGACAAACAGACTGGTCATAGGCATATCTGCTGATTTACTTGAACTGAGACCTAGATTTGTCCAGGGTGCTTCATATATCAGGAGAGTTGATATTTCACCTACGGGTGCCAGGGTTGTTTTCGATTTCAGAGGCGACATTGTGACTGTTCCCGCAGAAAAGGGAGATCCAAGGAATATTACGATGACAATAGGTGCTCATGAAAACTCTCCATCCTGGTCACCTGATGGTAAATCAATAGCTTATTTTTCAGATGCTTCAGGAGAATATGCTCTGTATATAAAACCTCAGGATGGTAAGGGGGATCCGAAAATACTGAAGCTGACAGGTACTGGATTTTACGCATTTCCTACCTGGTCGCCCGATAGCAAAAAGATCTGCTATACAGATAATGGAAGAAATCTGTATATGATTGACATAGAGTCAGGTGCTGTTATTAAGATCGATTCTGATGAAATATATTCGCCAGGAGCTTTCAGACGTATTATCAATGACTGGTCTTCCGACTCCAGGTGGGTACTCTATACAAAAATGCTTGAGACAAATTTCAAGGCAATTTATCTCTATTCAGTTGATCAGCAAAAATCTTTTGCTGTCACCGACGGTATAAGCGATGCCTCTGAACCGGCATTCGATTCAAACGGTCAGTACCTTTACTTATTTGCCTCAACAGATGCCGGACCTGTTGTCAACTGGTTTGATCTTTCAAACCTGGATATGAGAATGACAAACTCGATATACCTGGTGACGTTGCGAAAAGATATAATATCTCCTTTTGCAAAAGAGAGCGATGAAGAGGCCGCTGTGAAGGTGGAAAATGCTGAACCAGAGAAACCAGCCACTAAAGGAAAGAAAGATGTAAAAGATTCTAAAGATACCACATCAGTGAAACCAAAAAACATTGATCTGAAGATTGATATTGATGGTATCCAGGAGAGAATTGTAAATATACCTGTTGGTGCAGGCAATTATACGAACCTTAGAGTTGGTGCATCCGGGGAGGTTTTATATATAGTACGGCCTTCTGACCCGTCCAAGTCATCAACACTTCATAAATATAACCTAAAGGAGCGTAAAGACGACGAAGTAATGGAGCTGGATGGTTACATAATCTCTGCTGACAAGAAAAAGATGTTGTACAATAAAGGACAGGTTTTTGGAATTACCGCGACAGGTAAAAAACCGGAACCCGGTAAAGGGATTCTAAATACAGGAAGCATTTCCGTCAAGATAGATCCTATTGCTGAGTGGCCTCAGATTTTTGATGAAGCATGGAGAATAAACCGTGATTATTTCTACGATCCCGGGATGCATGGAGTCGACTGGGGTGCCATGAAGGCAAAATATTCACAGTTCTTACCTGACCTTGCCTGCAGAAGCGATCTGAACAGAGTTATTCAATGGATGTGCAGTGAATTGAGAATCGGACACCACAGGGTAGGAGGAGGAGAGCGATTGAATACTCCTCAAAGTGTCGGTGGTGGTCTCCTCGGAGCAGATTATAATATTTCAAATAACAGGTACCAGCTGAAAAAAATATATGGCGGATTAAACTGGAATCCTGACCTTAGATCTCCTCTTACTGAACCTGGAATAAATGCAAAAACCAATGATTACATCCTTGCTGTAAATGGGGTAAATGTAACAGCAGATAATAGTATTTATAGTTTTTTCGAAAATACCGAAGGTAAAATAGTTGAGCTGACAATAGGAGCAAATCCTGATTATAAAGGATCACGGGTAGTCAAAGTTGTCCCTGTCGGAAGTGAAACCGGACTCAGAAACCGTGACTGGGTTGAAGGGAACCTCAGGAAGGTGACTGAAGCCACCAATGGTCGGGTCGCATATGTTTATGTCCCAAACACGTCAACATCCGGGCATGTATACTTTAAAAGATATTTTTTCCCGCAGGCAAACAGAAAAGCAATTATTATTGATGAAAGATTTAATGGTGGTGGGTCGTTGGCAGACTATTATATCGACATTCTTCAACGTCCATTGCAATCTTACTGGAATATGCGTTATGGCAAAGATCTCAAATCTCCGAGCGCTTCAATCCAGGGTCCCAAGGTTATGATAATTGATGAAACTGCAGGATCAGGCGGAGATATGTTACCCTGGATGTTTAGAAAATTCAAAGTCGGTACACTTGTAGGCAAACGTACATGGGGTGGTCTTGTCGGAACATTGGGTTATCCTGAATTAATTGATGGTGGCTCAGTTACAGCACCAAATGTCGGGATCTGGACCAAGGATGGTTTTATAGTTGAAAACGTTGGTATTGCACCCGATATTGAAGTAGAACAACTTCCAGTGGATATTATTAAAGGTAAAGATCCTCAGCTCGAAAAAGCAATTGAAATTGCTCTTAAAGAACTTGAAAAGTATCCACCTGAAGTATCGGTTCGTCCACCATATCCTGTTAAAGTCAGAAAATAGAAATATAATTGCCTGATGCCTGACGCCCGTAGCCTGATGCCTCTTAATAATTTAATTATGTATACCTACAATTACCTGTTCGATTTTACAAAAAGTGTATTCCTGAAGATGGGATGCAGTGAGAAGGATTCGAATATAATTGCCGAAGTGTTCCTTGCGGCTGAGATGAGGGATCATGCATCTCACGGAATGATCAGGATAAAAGATTATTATGAGCTTTGGAAAGCTGGAAGGATAAATGTGAAACCTGATGTAAAGGTGGTGCATGAGTCGCCCAGTACAGCAGTAGTCGACGGCGATAACTCGGTGGGTATGGTCTGTGCAAGGAGATCCATGGAGATAGCTATCGGTAAGGCTGAAAAAGCAGGAACAGGCTGGGTTGCGACACGTCACTCGAACCATTTCGGTATTGCAGGTTACTATGCAATGATGGCTCTTAAGCATGATATGATCGGTATCTGCCTGACCAATGCCAATCCGCTTGTAGCTCCCACTTTTTCAATAAGCAGGATGATGGGAACCAATCCGATAGCAGTAG
>JAPLDY010000258.1 GCA_026391595.1 Bacteroidia bacterium | reverse complement strand
TTAATGACATCCTTCTTCGTTTTGCATGTCCCAAGCAGATGCATAAGCTTTGTGACAGAAGCTTCTGAAGTGATGTCCTTTCCGCTCACTACACCTGCTGAAAGAAGCTGGCGGCTGGTCTCATATAATCCCATTTCTACGCTTCCTCCATGGCACTGTGTGACATTATAAATTATACCACCTTTCCTGATAAACTCTTTCAGGTTGTCAATAAACCATTTATAGGTTGGTGCATTGCCAGATCCAAATGTCTCAATTATAAGACCTTTTAAGCCTTTGGCATTGATTACAGCTTCGACGAAATTCCTGTTAATTCCCGGGAAAAGCTTCATAATTGCCACATTCGTATCAAATTTCCTGTTAAGGATAAGCTTCTTGTCCTTCAGGGGATAATGGATGTCATCAAAATTGTATTTCAGATGCAGACCTACCTCAGCCAGAGGAGGATAATTGGGCGAGTTGAATGCATCAAAATGTTCAGCGCTGTATTTGGTAGTACGGTTTCCCCTGGTAAGCTCGTTATCGAAATAAATACAGACTTCAGGAACAAGAGCTGCACCTTTCTCTTTTGCCGCAGCAATCTCAATGGCGGTAAGGAGATTTTCCCTTCCATCGGTACGCAGAAGGCCGATGGGCAACTGTGAGCCGGTGAAGATCACAGGTTTGGCAAGATTCTCGAGCATGTAGCTCAATGCTGAAGCAGAATATGCCATCGTATCCGTTCCATGAAGCACAACAAATCCGTCGAAACTGCTGTAATTTTTAAAAATTGTATCCGCCATCTTGACCCACATGGAAGGATCAATATTTGAAGAGTCCTTTACAGGGTTAAAAGTAACCGACTGCAGGTCAAATCCAAACTTGTCCAGCTCCGGAACATGATTGGTGATGTGCTTGAAATCAATCGGTATCAGCGATCCGGTTTTAGGATCGTGAACCATACCGATTGTACCTCCGGTATAAATAATAAGGATTGAAGTGTCATTTTTTCTTTTCATCTCATTTCATATTTTAAACAATCGGCATGAATTCTCGAAAGTAATCCTGGCACTCTCCTCCTCAGTCATTCCAAGAATATCGGCCAGCTTCTTATTTATAACAGGTAAATAAGAACTCTCATTTCTTTTGCCTCTATAAGGTACGGGAGCAAGATAAGGAGAGTCGGTTTCAAGTACAACATGCTCAATTCCAATCTCTTTTACAATGTCATCGAGTTTGGAGTTTTTAAATGTCAGGGGTCCGCCGATCCCAAGCATGAACCCCATTCCAACGGCCTTTTCTGCATCTTTCATTGTGCCGGAGAAGGCATGAAGAACTCCTTTCAGGCCTGTATTTGTAAAATCATCAAGAACTGAGAATACCTCCGGGAATGCTTCTCTGGAATGTATTACAACCGGGAGTTCATAGTTGACAGCAAATGACACCTGTTTTCTCAAGGCATCAAGCTGTTCTTTCAGGCGGGTCTTATCCCAGTACATGTCAATTCCGATCTCACCAACAGCAATGAAATCATGTTCAGAAAAGAGATTCTCAAGTTCATCAAGCTGGTTCAGGTAATCATCATTTACCGAAGTCGGATGAAGGCCGAGCATTGGGAGGCAGATGTCTTTATACCTGGCAGATGCGGAGAGCAATGCTTTAACAGAATGGATGTCGATATTCGGCATCAATAGTTTTGTGATGTTCTCTTTGGCAGCCCGGCCTACAATTTCATCCCTGTCGTCATCAAATTCCGGGAGATAAAGATGTGTGTGTGTATCAATAAGCTGCATTAAACTACTCCCTGGGCGATCATTGCATTGGCCACTTTCACAAATCCTCCGATATTGGCGCCATCAACATAGTTAATGAATCCGTCTTCCTTTGAACCGTATTTTACACATGTAGCATGAATATTCTTCATTATTGAATGAAGCCTGGTGTCGACCTCTTCTCTCGACCATGGCAGGCGCATAGAGTTTTGTGTCATCTCAAGGCCTGAAGTTGCAACTCCTCCTGCATTGGCTGCTTTTCCGGGTCCATAAAGGATTTTTTCTTTCAGGAAAACTTCCACTGCCTCAGGAGTTGAAGGCATATTGGCACCTTCCGATACTGCCATACAACCGTTTTTGACAAGCATTTTGGCTTCATCTTCATTTATTTCATTCTGAGTTGCACAAGGCATGGCTATATCGCACTTTATTATCCACGGTCTCTTTTCCTCAAAATATTCAACCCCGAATTTCTCGGCATAATCCTTTATCCTTCCCCTCTTTACATTTTTCAGATCCATAATGAATTTCAGTTTCTCATCGTCGATACCCTTGGGGTCGTAAATGAATCCGTTTGAGTCGGATGATGTAACAACCTTGCCGCCAAGCTGGGTTACTTTCTCGGTTGCATACTGAGCCACATTTCCGGAACCGGAGATACACACTGTTTTTCCCTGGAAGCTTTCGCTGCGGGTAGAAAGCATCTCTTCGGCAAAATATGTGGCACCATAACCTGTGGCCTCGGGACGTATCAGTGAGCCTCCCCATTCGATGCCCTTTCCTGTAAGCACACCTGTGAATTCATTTTTGAGTCTTTTATACTGACCGAAAAGATATCCTATTTCTCTTCCACCAACACCAATGTCGCCAGCCGGAACATCAGTATCAGCTCCAATATGGCGGAAGAGCTCTGTCATAAAGCTCTGGCAGAACCTCATAACTTCACCGTCTGATTTACCCTTGGGGTCAAAATCGCTTCCACCCTTAGCGCCGCCCATTGGTAATCCGGTAAGCGAATTTTTTAGAATCTGCTCAAAAGCAAGGAATTTCATTATGCCTATATTTACTGTAGGATGAAATCTCAGCCCTCCCTTATAGGGACCGATTGAGCTGTTGAACTGTACTCGAAAACCCCTGTTTACCTGAGCCTTACCGTTATCATCCACCCATGAAACCCTGAAAATTATTTGACTTTCAGGCTCCACAAACCTCTCGAGTATTCCAATATTTTTTATTTCCCGGTTTTCTTCAATAAAGGGTTCTATGGATGGCAGAACCTCTTTTATTGCCTGGTGAAATTCAGGCTCATTTGGGTTTCTTTTTATCACTTGTTCGATGATATCATTTACATAGGACATTGGCACTCCCTCTCCCCCTATTCTTTGGTTGATAAAATTCTGATAAATAAATTCCCCGGCGATACACATCTTTTTTCATAAATATTTTACTCCTAAAAAGAAAAAAGCCTTTTAAGACATAACTAACGTCTTAAAAAGGCTCCTTTACCTTAATATCCTTGGCTACTTTGCCTATTCAACTAAGAAATAATATTAGCATCTTTTCTAAAAATGTCAAATTTTGCTGGAATACAGTGAATATCTTGTACCTCTATAATCTTATAAGATTTT
>JAPLDY010000218.1 GCA_026391595.1 Bacteroidia bacterium | reverse complement strand
CTCTGTTGTCTTTTAGCTGCATCCCAAGCTTAAAATCAAACGGGTGGTGGTGCAGGTACACAACCTTCTTCCTGCCGGCAACCTCAGGCTCCTTCAGCATTTTCTTTAAACGCAATAATTGCTCCATGCCTAATTCGCCTTCGGAAAAGAAACGATCATTCCAGTGCAGCTCCTCAGCTGTTGAATCGAGCCCTATAAAAGCGATCTTACCAATAATATCGAGCTTCGGATATGAGATTTCCTGTTTTTTATAATATTTTTCCTTAAACAAGTCAATAAATTTCTTATTTCCCTTAACGCCGGTTCCGTAGTCATGATTGCCGGGGACAACCAGTACCCGGTATCCGTGTTCTTTAAGTTGTTCAATAGCATCAACGGCTTCGTCCAAATATTCACTATGATTGGCATTATCCACAATATCGCCGGTTATCACAATGATATAATTCTTTGCAGGCTGTTTCAGAAATGCAATGTTGTCGATTAATGCACGAAAATTAGCGCCACACTCTTCGTGCCCCACATGCAGATCTGATAAATGAATAATCTTTTTCACGATATGGAATTTTAAATAAAATTAAGTCCTTTTATCTTAAATCCAAATATTAAGAAAGATGTAAAAATGAAATATTCCCGGTCATACTTCAGTAATTTTATGCGTAAGTCATAAAATATTTTAATACCTTTTAAAAATAAAAACCAGTCATGGACAGGAGAGATTTCATAAAGAATACATCTTTAATCGCCGGGGCGTGTGCAATTACAGATCCGGCATTGGTTGCCGGCGCAGTGATCAAGGAAGAAGGAGCATGGTTTAACCGGCCTATGAGATGGGCGCAACTGACACTCGTGGAAAATGATCCCGGGCGGTTTGATCCAGATTTCTGGCTCAGCTACTTCAGGCGTATACATGCTGATGGGACAACACTGAGCGCCGGAGGAGTGGTGGCATATTATCCCACTACCGTACCTCTCCATCACAGAAGCAGCTGGCTCGGCGATTCGGATCCGTTCGGATACCTGGTAAAGGGATGCCTGGAAATGAACATGTCGGTAATTGCACGCACTGATCCTCATGCCACATGGCAGAACATGTGCGATGCTAATCCCGACTGGATAGCAGTGACGGCAGGAGGCGAGAAAAGGCGTCATTGGGCTAATCCCGAATTATGGGTCACCTGTGCCTTGGGTCCTTACAACTTTGAATTTATGACACAGGTTCATAAGGAGATCATGGAGCTGTATCAGCCTGATGGGATCTTTTCGAACAGATGGGCAGGCAGCGGTATCTGTTATTGTGAACACTGTGTCACAAATTTCAGGGAATATTCAGGACTTGAGCTTCCCAGGAGCAGCAACAGATCTGATAGCTCCTGGCAAAAATATACTGAATGGACCACAAAACGGCTGAAAGAGCTCTGGCTTCTCTGGGACGATGTTATAAGAAAGAAAAGACCGGCCTCGCGGTTCATTCCGAACGGTTTTCCTGATAAGGTAATCACCGGCCAGCTGTCTGATATAGTTTTTACCGATCACCAGGCAAGGAGTGGTGTAACGGCACCATGGTCTAACGGAAAGGGAGCCAAAGAGTTACGGGCATCAATAGGAATGAAGCCCCTCGGAGGGATATTCAGCGTTGGATTTGAGGAACAATACCGCTGGAAAGATTCAGTACAGAGCGAGGCGGAGATAAGGATATGGGTCGCTGAAGGTACAGCCAACGGCATGCGTCCCTGGTTTACAAAATTTTCCGGTGTACTGTACGATAAACGATGGCTGAAAACTGTAGACAAAATTTACCAGATCCATTATAATAACGAACGTTACCTGAGAAACATAGCCCCGATGGCCCGTGTTGGAATGGTGTTTTCAGAACAGATCAGGAATTACGGCGGAGAGATGTGGCAGCAGAGAAACACTGATCATTCATTGGGAATGTATCATGCTCTTATTGAGGCCCGTATCCCGTTTGAGATGGTCAATGACCGCCTGTTCGACGCTGAACACCTGAAACTATTCAGGCTGCTCATACTGCCAAATATTGCCACGCTTTCCGATGAACAATGCGATCAGCTGCGCAAGTTCGCTGAAGGAGGCGGAAACATTATGGCTACTTTTGAGACATCGCTCTATGATGGCGACGGCAGAAGACGGTCAGATTTCGGTCTTGCCGGCTTATTTGGAGTCTCATTTGACCAGAAGGTTGACGGACCCATGCAAAACAGCTATCTGAGGCTTAAGAGCGACTCCCCTCATCAGGTTATAAATGACCTTGAAGATGCTTACAGGACCATCAATACCATATTTATGGTTAAGGTAAAGCCTGTAGCGGAATTCCCCTCGCCGGTAACTCTGATCCCCACATACCCTGACCTTCCGATGGAACATGTATATCCGCGTGTACCTGAAACAGATATTCGTGGCATATACCTTCGTGACACCGGAAAGGGTCGAATAGCCTATTTCCCGGGAGATATTGACAGGACGTTCTGGCAAATCATGAGCGCCGATCACGGGAAACTTATCCGTAATACGATTCTCTGGGCCCTGAATGAAGAACAGATTGTTGAAGCAAAGGGTCCGGGCATAATGGATGTCACCGTCTGGAGGCAGGAGCGTTCTATGACCGTACACCTTGTAAACCTTACCAATCCGATGATGATGAAAGGCCCGTTCAGGGAACTTATCCCGGTTGGAGCAGAAGTAACCTTGAAAATCCCTGAAGGTACAAAGGCTGATGGAGTACACCTGCTGGTAAGCGGACAAAAGCCGGCCTTTAAGATCAATGGCAATAAAATAATGCTTACGGTACCACAGGTATTTGATCATGAGATAATAGGCATTGATCTGACATAACAGCAAGACAAATTTTATAATACTAATCCTCATGAAAACCAACAGACGTAAATTTGTTACGACAACAATAGCAGGCACTCTGGGTGCAGCTATGCCACTCTCTTCCTGCGGCAGAAGCGTTCCGGAATCAGGTTCTGAAATATCAGGAACAGACTACTCAAAGCTTGATGCGATACTTAAACAGCCTGTTTTTAAAAGAGAATTATTCAGCTCTCCAGTTATAATTGAATCGCTCGAATTGCTACGTTATGGGAATAGTTTCCTGTGCAGGGTGAGATCGAAAGACGGAGCTGAAGGTATTTCAGTGGGTCACAGTGGTCAGCTGAGAACTCAATACCCTGTTTTCACTAATCTTTTACAACCTTTCTTTATTAATAAGGATGCACGCGATCTGGATCTGTTATTGGAAAAAGTCTATATCTACAAACTTAATTTCAGATTATCAGGAATGGCCCTTGGAGTACCGCTTGCCACGATAGAGTTTGCTATTCTCGATATGATGGGGCGTATTGCCGGCAAACCGATCGGTCAGCTGATAGGTGATATCCATAATCCTGAAGTTGCTGTTTATCAGGCAACTGAGTACCGTGAGAGACCTGTCGCAGAATCTATGGAACTCATCATACGTGATGTTGAGGAATACCATGCAAAGGCGCTTAAGATCAAAGTCGGAGGCCTGATGTTCATGACTGATGATATTAATGCTGTTGGTCCGTCAGGAAGGACAGAGGAGATCATTCCGCTGGTAAGGAAAACATTTGGCGACAAGATGGTTCTCTATGCCGACTCAAATGGCTTCTATTCCGTTAATGAGGCTATCCGTGTCGGAAAACTACTTGAAGAATACCGTTTTGAATTTTTTGAAGAGCCTGTTCCATTCGACTGGTATGAAGAAACCCGGAAGGTGGCTGACGCACTTTCAATACCTGTGGCCGGAGGAGAACAGGAATATAGTCTGCATGGATTCCGGTGGCTCATTGCCAATAACGGGCTTCAGATCGTTCAGCCTGATTGCTTTTATTTCGGAGGGATGATCCGTGCAATGAAAGTGGCACTTATGGCGAATGCATACGGAATATCATGTACTCCTCATATGACCGGTGGTGACCTGGGATTCCTTTATATGATGCATTTTGTATCAGCCCTGCCAAATGCCCTGCCATACCATGAATTCAAGGGATTTAAAACAGGTGTTATTTATGATTGCATGACATCACCGCTAAAAAGTGAGAATGGAGTTGTAAAGGTTCCGACTGGTCCGGGATCAGGAGTGAAAATCGACCCTGAATTTATCCGTAAACATGAAGTTGTCAAAGGATGAATCTGTCTTGACTGAGCCAGACGGTTCCTCACGTCGATCTTCGCCGGGTTAAGTCAAAAGTTTTTTCCAGGATTATAAATATTACATTTGTCCTGACCCGAATATATTTAAGAGTTCCGCCATTAAAATTCAAAAGGCATGAAAAACTTTGAGAATTACATTATTGTTCGTATGAGCCTCATAAAAAAGAGCACCTTACTTAAGATCACATTTATACTGACAGGGATCGCCTCAACAATCTGGTTCCTGGTACGTGTCATTCCAAAACCTCAGAGAGCAGCATATCCCTGCATGCGTGTTGCAGCGCCTGTCATGTCGGGATTTGTCATCTGGCTCCTTTCTATCGTCGGTTCTGTTGCGGCTTTCAGAAAAGCAAAACTGAGCTTCATCAGATCAAACTACCTGTTTGGCACTTTTTTCCTGCTGATCGCCCTTGCAGGTTCTCTGTTCATAGCAAGCAGGCAAAACGGTGTTGCATCTCCGAAAAGCAATGCTGAATGGATTGTCATTCCCAATCAGCCTGTAGGAACAGCTAAAGGGATCTTCGCCGGAAGGGTGGTATGGGTTCATGATCCTGTTGTTGCGACATGGGATGGGACTACCGGTAACTGGTGGGACGAAAATGTTGTGGCACAGCCGGAGACCGATAAAATGATGAAGGAATCTCTGACAAGCCTTACAGGTGAAAAGTCAGAGAAGAAAGCCTGGACAGCTCTTTTCAAATACTTCAACTCAAAACATGGCAGGAAGAATATGAATTATATGTCCGGTCAGAAAATTGCTGTTAAAATCAATGTTAACAACACATATAGCCACCAGGATTCGCCTGAGATAAATGCAACACCCCAGATGGTGCTATCACTTCTGAGAAGCCTTGTCAATGAGGCCGGAGTACCCCAGGATAAGATTACTGTATTTGATGCCAGCCGCTTCATTACAGATAATATATTCAATAAGTGCCATGTCGCTTTTCCCGGGGTGGTGTTTGTCGATAATATAGGTGGTGACGGACGTGTCAAATCGGCTTATTCTGAAAATGCAATCCCCTATTCGGTAGATAACGGCAAGCTGGCAACCGGACTTGCCACCTGTGCCGTGGAAGCTGATTACCTCATTAACATGGCACTCCTGAAAGGGCATGTCGGACAGGGCGTAACATTGTTTGCAAAGAACTTTTATGGTGTGACCAGCATTGATAATAACTGGCGCAAAAATGCCCATAACAATTTCAATCCCGACAGGCAGGGTAATCCGCAGTACCTGACATTTGTCGACTTTATGGCACATAAAGACCTTGGAGATAAAACCATGCTCTTTCTGATTGATGGAATTTACGGAGCCAGGCTTGTTAATGGAGGTCCCGGCCCAAAATGGAAAATGGAGCCTTTCAACAACAATTGGGGTTGCAGCCTTCTGGCTTCGCAGGATCCGGTTGCAATAGATGCTGTCGGTCTCGATTTTCTGCGCTGCGAATGGCCGGATGCCCCCGACATGGCTTTCAGCGACCAGTACCTGATTGAAGCAGCGCTGGCGAATGATCCTCCGTCAAAAGCAAAATATGATCCTCAGCGCAATAATGCCCCTGTTTCAAGCCTGGGTGTAATGGAACACTGGAATAATGCTGTTGAAAAAAAATACAGCAGAAATCTCGGGATGGACAAGGGAATTGAGCTTGTTCAGAAGTCGATAGCTGTAAAATAAAGAAAGTCAGTTAAGGGTTCCTTTTCCTTTCGAGAATTATATCTTCAATATCTGATACCATATCCCGGAACATCATCCGGTGCCTTATAATGGTTATTAACCAATTAAACAATCCCAGCACGACAAAGAAAATGAGACCATCTAAAGCTTTTTTAGTAATTATTCCAAATACTATAGAAGATATAAAGGCAAGCAGGAATATCCTGTACATGAAAAACTCATAGGTTAACTTATACATGGTCCCATCGAAATTCAATTGGAAGATACCCTTTTCGACTGTTTTTAAAATGTTATAACTCATTCTTATACCTCCAAAACGTGATTTATATGTCAAAGTGCTTCCTTCAATAACTATTTCTTCTCCGGATTTTTCCTCAATGTCTTCTTTAATAGACTTCATAATTCTTTCAACATCAGAATCCAGCACTTTCTTCTTTAATTTCACTGAGTATTTTACCGATAATGGGAACATATTCTTATAGCTTAGTTATTGTTTTACCAGCTCAACCCTCCGGTTCAGAGCTTTGCCTTCTTCTGTGCCATTGCTTGCGACAGGAGCTGTAGGTCCGTCACCACAGGCTTTGAGACTTGCAGAATTAACCTGATACTGAGACACCAGCGCATTGACAACAGTTGTAGCCCTGTCAAGTGATAGCTTTATGTTTGCATCAAACGTGCCTGTATTATCGGTATGCCCTACAACAAAAAGCTTAAGGCTGAGATCGTTTTTCAGCAGTTTGGCAATCTCCTGCAGGGTAGGCTGAGATTCAGGTTTCAATGTCGACTTTCCGGTATCAAAATAAATACCGTAGACTGCAACTTTCCCTGTTTCTTTAATTGAACTTGCCATGCTGCTGGCATCGGCGACCACATCCTGTCCCATTGCCTCTTTCTCAATTATGTTAATATTATATGTATTGCCTGCTGCATATACATAAGCCCAGGTCTCCTTCTTGTCTTTAACAAGTTTCAATACTATATTCTGGCTTCCTCCGTCTTCATATTCATAAATCAGCTGCCCCCCGATTTTCTTCATTGCGTTGGAATAATTCCTGATTATCTGCAATGCACTGGGTTGCTGAACATTATCCTTAAGCCAGTAAATAATGAAGATAGAATGTCCTTCGACAGCCTGTGTTTTCTCTGAGCTTACAGGGAATTCATATTTGTCAAACTGAAGATCATCATACCGGTAAATGTAAAAACCAGGCATCCTTGTGAATAAGGCCGGATCTTTGCTGCCTTCAACATCTTCCTGTGCAACTACCGGCATGAATCCGGCTAGAATTAACAAAAAGAAAACAACAATTTTTTTCATAAGTATATTTTTATTTGGTTGACGTCAATACTCAATTCCAGGGATTTGTAAGTAGATTCTAGCCAATATAAATTTATGACAATTTCTATTAAGATTAAAATTATTAGAGGAGTATTAATCTTTGTCCACTGTTTGTGCACACTATTTAAAATGAGGACGGGTGGATTGCGTCAGGCTAATGACGACCGGAATACTTAGCTCTGCCAATCTGCAGGGTTTCGTCGAAAATAGCTTCCAGCTTAGGATTGACACCACGAAGACCATAAACGACTTTCTCGGACCAGTCGAGATATTTTCTGATACGTTCTAATCCCCATTTTACAGGTGGATTAACCGTAATATCGTGCACATTCATGGTCTTGTCAGCAATCTTCAGCTTCCTGGCTTTAACAGATAAGCCAGGTGCATGTTCTACCTGCATTCGCTTCCTCATCTTCTTGCTCAGCCTTTTATCATCCGTCACTTCAAGCGTGACCGATAAAACCTCTTCGCCAAAAGTTTCACGTATAATTTCAATGAGCTTATTTTTCTCCTTCTTGCCATCGACTGTATCTTCAACGACATCATGCAGGATCGCCGCAGCTATAAGAACAGTATCCTTCTCGCCGGCTTTATTTGCAAGCAGGCTGGCCACCTGTATAGGGTGATTAATATATGGTGACTTGTCCTCCCCTTTTCGAAATTGCGTCTTGTGACGGACGGCAGCAAAATCCAACGCTTTTAAAATCAATGATATATCATCCATAATCAGGTTCCGTATAATAATTGTTTGATTGTTCGAAGGTTCGAAGGGTTGTTCTCACACTCGCGCACTCCTCAATTTTATTACTCGCTAATAAATCCTTTATCTCTCAGCCAGGCAATAAAACTATCGCGCCACGTAGCCATCCCATTACCTCTTTCAATTCCTGAATCGAAACCATGACCACCCCTGGCATAAATATGCATCTCCACACTTACCTGTTTTGATGTCAGCACATTATACAGCTCGATACAGTTCGCCGCCGGAGTGGTTTTATCCTCTCCCCCATTCATAATAAAGACCGGAGGAAAAGCATTTTTCTTTTTGGCAAGAGCTATCATGTCAGGATTTAATCCCGGATAAAATAACCCAATAAAATCAGGATTCGTATTTATCTGATTAAACTTTACATACGAAGGGAGTTCCTTCTCGTACATCGCAAGAGCTGTCATTAACGATAACATACCTCCTGCCGAAAATCCCCCGATACCTATTTTATTTTCATCTATCCCCAGCTCTTTTGCCTGGCTGCGCAATATGTAGATAGCTTGCCTGGCATCGGCATATACGTGAGGGGCATATTCATTCCATGAGAGCCTGAATCCCTCAGCATCTGTATTAAATGTTCTGTATTTAAGCACAAGGGAAGTTATCCCGCGCTGTGCCAGCCATATCCCAAGATCATTGCCTTCGCGATCGAACCAGACATCGCGAAAACCTCCCCCGGGACAAATGACAAATGCAACTCCATTGGCCTTTCCTTTCTCCGGTTTATGAATAATATAGGTTGGCACCGACACACAGCTGAAAACCCTGTTAAGCTGAGAATCTGAACTCTTACGTGGACTATTTGTCGTCAGCTTCTCCTGTTTGTATTTCACGGGATTGGTGGAAATGCCACCGGGCCAGAGAGGTTGCTCCTGTGGTAATTGTGCCATAGAGTCTGAATTCCATATAAGAATAATGACGAGAATAAAAATAAGCCTGGATTGAGTTTTCATGAGAAGTGTACTTAGTTAATTATGTTGCTGGTTGCTGGTTGCAAGTTATCAGTTGCCTGACGCTTTTAGCCACCGAAGTCTTGACGAAGGTGGCCTGACGCCTTTTTTATGTATAAATATCCTTCCGTTTATATATCCGGTAAGAGATCCCTGTCAGCACCACAGAGATGCCGATAAAATATAACAGGTGCCAGAAATCTATTGAATAATCCGGATTGACCGCATTCGTATCAGCAAATCTATAAGGACTCAGGTATCCTATCTTTGAAGCGCTCTCAGTGATCTTCGAAAGAGTGAAGATAAAATAAAAGATCAGGACCAATCCTATGCTGAAGGTAGTGATGGGTTTTGCCCGCTTAACAAGCGTCGACATAAAGAGTCCGATAGCAGCAAACAGGAAATTCAGTAAAAGTGTGTACAGCGAAAGAATCAGGAATGCCCTGACGCTGTATGGTCCGTTCTTAACCAGCTCCATGCTTATAAATCCGGCCAAAGCAGTTATGAGGTTCAGAAGAAATATATTTATGAAAACGACTGCCAGCTTGCTGAAAAAGATCTCACGGCGTTTAAGTGGCCGGGTGAACAGATATTCTGCGGTTTTATTATATTCCTCCTTAAGCAGGATATTTGAGGAGAGTACAATAGCAAAAATACTCCCGAGCACCATCATGTAGATGATATTGTTGATTGAATAAAATCCAAGTACAGAAAGCATGTCGTCGAAATTCGAAATCCCCTTGAACTGTAACACCTCTCTGGGTAATATGCTCATCATCCCCAGGATCTTTGACTGATTCTCCATGAAGGTCCGGTAGAGAAGCATAGTACCCGAAACGAACAAAGTAATTATGATCGTCCATACCATGAGGCTGAATGCGTTTCTTCTCATCTCCTTAAAAAACAGGTTGCTGTTCATTTACCTTCTGCCTTATGATTTATAATAATGCATGAAAATCTCGTCAAGCGACGGTTCTTCGATCATGAGGTTAACTATCTTATTACCCGACAGGATACTTACAAGCTCATTAATATCACCTGAATACATAAAAGAAAAAATATTTTCAGGACCGGGTATTTCACTTTCAATTCCCGGGATACTGAACTTTTTCTTCGCCCCGTCATCTCCAAACTCGATCGTTACTTTCTTTAATTGTTTTTTCCTCAGGTTTTCGATGTCCTCCAGCTGAATGATCTTTCCTTCTTTAATGATTGCCACTCTTTTACAGAGCATCTGAACCTCGCCGAGTATATGAGATGAGAAGAAGATGGTCATCCCATTACGGTTCTCCGAGCGCAAAAGTTCAAAAAAGATCGATTGCATCAGAGGATCAAGTCCGGTTGTCGGCTCATCGAGTATGAGAAGCTTAGGTCTGTGCAGGAGGCTCTGAACAATAGATACTTTTTTTCTGTTCCCCATGGAGAGTTCAGCGATTTTCCGTTTAAGGTCCAGCTCAAACATCTCCGAGAGCTCTGCTATCCTCCCTTCCCCTTTCTCTACATGGTAAAACCGGCTGCAATAGCTTAAAAATTCATGCACATCCATGGAAGAGTATGCACCCGCATCTGACGGGATATAGCCGACCTTGCTTTTGATCTTCTTCGTCTCCCTGATAACATCCATTCCCATGATCCTTGCACTCCCTCCCGTCGGGAAGATCATGTTCATCAATATCCTGATCGTAGTCGATTTACCGGCTCCATTGGGTCCGATAAAACCAAAGATCTCTCCTTCTCCTATTTCCAGATTAACATGCTCTATTCCCCTGGCTTTTCCATAGAATTTTGAAAGATCAGTAATATCAATTATTGGTGCGCTCAAAGCAGGTTCAAAATTGCATTGCCAGTCAAATTTACATAAATATTCGAATCTAATCCCCCATTCTCCCAAACACTCTCTCCCCCTCCTTCTTCAACCTCTCTTGTTTTATACCCTTTTCTTTCATATTTTTATTTGTCCCAAATCATGACAACATGAAAACTACTGCTAAATGGTTATCCGGAATTATCCTGGTGCTCGTGACAGGTTACTTAATTGGTCCGCAGCCTCCAAAACCGAAATTTGAAATACCGGACTTCAATCTTCCATCATCACTTACCGGACTTGAAAAACAGATAAACGACAGCGAGAAAGCAGTTAAAGGTATTAAACCGGATAATGAGGCAAGGATTGTCTGGGCAGATACTTCAAAGAAAGAAAGAACAAGAATTGCAGTTCTCTATCTTCATGGTTTTTCAGCCAGCCAGGCCGAAGGCGATCCTGTACATAAAGATCTGGCAAAGAAATATAATGCCAATCTATATCTAGCAAGGCTGGCCGAACATGGCATTGACGCAGGAGACAGCACAATGATCAACCTTACTGCTGATGCATATGAAGCTTCTGCCGAGAAGGCATTGGCTATAGCTAAAAAACTGGGGGATGAAGTTATTGTCATCGGGACATCTGCAGGTGGAGCTTTGTCTATCTTCCTTGCTTCACAGCATCCTGAGATAAAAGCTCTGGTTCTCTATTCTCCTTGCGTAGCACTTTATGATAAAGGTGCTTCGATACTCGACAATCACTGGGGTTTACAAATTGGAAGAAAGGTGAAGAAAGGTAAGGTGATGACATTTAGACCTACAAGTGAAGCCCATGCAAATTACTGGGCAATGACATACCGTATTGAAGCGCTTGTAGCTCTCCAGGATCTTGTCACACATACAATGAAGACGGAGGTATTCGAAAAGATCAAATGTCCGGTTTTCCTCGCATATTACTATAAAAACGAAGAGGAACAGGATAAAACTGTCTCAATACCTGCCATGCTGAAAATGTTCGATGAGCTGGGCACTCCTGCTTCGCATAAACAAAAGATGGCTTTCCCGGAAACAGGAGCACATGTAATAGCTTCGTATATCAGATCAAAAGACTGGCAGGGCGTTGAACGTGAAACGGATAAATTCCTGTCTGAGATTGTAGGTCTTTAACTTAAAGGCTACCGGCTACCGGCAACCGGCTATTTATACTTCTCATCCTTAAGCTTCAGCGACAGGAAGCCTTCCGGCATTGGCGATTTGACGGTTATTGTTTTCCCGCTTACGGGATGAGGAAACGACAGAGAATATGCATGAAGCCTCACCCTGCGCTTGAATTCATCTGAAGCGCCGTATTTCCTGTCACCTACTATCGGACAACCTATATCCGAGAGATGAACCCTTATCTGGTTTTTTCGTCCTGTATCTGTTTTAATATCCAGGAGTGTATTACTATCAACCTTTTTTATTGTGGTGTAGTTCGTGACTGAATATTTTGCATCGGGCCTTTCACCGACAGAATGGACTTTCTGTGATTTGTCTTCAAGAAGCCAGCTTTTAATTGCGCCATCAGATTCTTTCGGGATACCTTCAACAAGAGCATAATAGTGTTTCTCTGTTTCCTTCCAGTTCTCCTTTAATATTTCCATGGCCTCATGAGTCTTTGCAAACAGCAATACCCCGGATACTTCCTTATCGAGCCGGTGTACTACAAATGCCCTGAACTTTCCCTTGCTCTGTCCGCGCAGGAACAGAGACAATATCTCCTGGATACAGCGGCTGCCATCGGTGCTTGAGGTTGATATACCTGCAGGCTTATCAATAACAATAACATCCTGATCTTCAAATAGGACAGGAAAAGGGAGACCTGCTTTTGCAGCGTTTCCAGCCTGCTTGTTGATCTCCACAATATCTCCGGGTTTAAGCGGATAGGAATGAAGCGTTACCGGTTTATCATTTATACGTATAGTACCGCTTTGCAAAAGCTTTTTTATCCTTGTCCTCGGGGAATCAGGATAATTCAATATCAGAAACTCCAAAAGAGTCGATGATTTGTCTACCGGTATTTTCAATCACACATTTGCGTACTGTACAGGCTTTTACAGGCATACTCACCGGTTTGTCCCCGGCCGATTTACAACCATAACAAAAGACCTTATCAGGATCGAAGTCGATGCCGAATTTCTCTTTAAACTGGAAATCGGCATAGGCCTTTTTCTTGAGTTCCACATTATTCTCCAGGGTGCCTTTTTTGAGAGGACAGTCGGCCGGACATTTATATCCGCAGTATTCAAGGCTTTTCGGATCAATCTTTACATCCTGCTTCTTTGCAGGATTCTGTGCTGCCAGACCAGGACAATAAGCTACTGCACAACAGGCTGCGCCTGCCTTGAAGCATGTAGCAATGAAATCACGACGTTTAAACTCTGTTTTCATATCATGTTGAAGGTTTAGGTTATCAAGTTAATGACCTTACAGACTTAGATTACCCTATCTTAAAACATTGAAATCTTAAAACTCCCACTCACCCTCGCTCCCTCTCTTTTTCCTGACTCTGTCTGCGTCTCCTGACCACATCCCTTATATTAAATACTATTGATATAACAAACGCTGCCAGGAATGAATACAGAGTTGCATTATCCACCAGTTTCGCATCGAAATGAAGTCCCGTCAGCCTGTCGGCCAGATACTTCACATATGAATAAGGAAGATCTGTCCTGCCTAGTTTCTCAAGGACATCAAAATGCCAGCCGGTAAGCGGACAATAACCTAGCACCCCGACAATGAGCCCCAGAAAAAGCCATGAACAGCCGATAAGCGCCAGGAGGATCAGATTCCATTTCCTGGTCTTCTTCCATAACCAGCCGGTAAGACTGAAGATGATAATGCTGGTATGAAATACAACAAAGAATATATCAAGGATGTGCCAGATCATTATTCAGAAGTTTAATTCAATGTAAATTTCGGAAAAAGAGGGGACCGGCGAAAATTTATATATAAAATGATCATGTTATTATCCAAATATTTACTTTTATTTTACAAGCGAAAGGAACAATCCAAAATCATAAATCAATAAATATCATGAAAAAGATCTTTACACTTATCATTTTAATTCTGGCCGGGACACTTGTTTACAGTCAGCAGACAGGTTACACCTTCACAATGAAAAAAGAGCTGGCATGTACACCTGTTAAAAATCAGGCCTCCTCCTCCACCTGCTGGTGCTTCTCGGGAATATCAATGTTCGAATCGGAACTCATTCGAATGGGAAAGAAACAGTATGACCTTTCGGAAATGTATATCGTTCATCATACCTATGAGAAAAAAGCAGATATGTATGCCCGCATGCACGGAAGCTCAAGCTTCTCAGGAGGAAGTGAATATGGAGACCTGTTAACAGGAGCCCGTGAAGCCGGACTTGTACCTGATGAAGCATATCCCGGACTTAACTACGGCGAAATAAAACACAATCACAACGAGATGGATGGCGTCCTGAAAGGCTATATGGATGCATTGATAAAGAATCCCAAGCTCACAACCGCATGGAAATCCGGTTTTAATGGCATCCTCGATTCTTACCTCGGTAAGAATCCTTCAAACTTCACCTTCGAAGGGAAAAACTATACTCCAGTCACCTTCCTGAAAGATCTTGGCTTAAACATTGACGATTATCTCTGCCTTACATCATTCAGCCATCACCCTTTTTATAAGGAGTGTGTCCTTGAACTGCCCGACAACTGGGCGGCAGGATTGTTCTATAACATCCCCCTGGAGGATATGATGCAGATCATCGACAACTCGTTGATGAACGGCTTCACTGTAGCCTGGGCCAGCGACATGAGCGACAAGGGTTTTTCGATGAAGGAGGGTGTGGCGATAGTCCCGGAGAAGAACTGGAATGAGATGACACCGGAGGAGGCTACAAAAGCATTCAGCGGTCCACAGACCGAAAAAGCGATTACTCAGGAAGTTCGTCAGAAGGAGTTTGATAACTACGCAACTACCGACGACCATGGGATGCATATTGTCGGTATCGCCAACGACCAGGCAGGTAACTCCTTTTATAAAGTCAAGAACTCATGGGGCATCACCGGCAAGTACGACGGGTACATCTATGTCTCGAAAGCATTTGTAGCATTACGCACAACAAACATTATGGTGAACAGGAATGCAATTCCTGCGGCTATTGCAAAGAAAATGGGAATTATATAGCGGTCACAGGTAGCATGACTATATTTTACCTTTGATTAGAGAAAACACTTCCCTGGTCTTCACTGGATTATTGAAGTTTAGATATACAGGAATCTCTGAGGATTTAATACAGATATAGGGAGGTATCCCCTTCTTAATGAACAGTAACACTTTTGACTGATCCTGCAATTTGAAATGTCCTTTCAGGCTCTTCCCTGACACATATCCATTCGTTCTCGACTTAATCGCCGGCAATGAAAGCATCGTGTCGGCATACAGGATATCGGAGAAAGCAATGGTAAGGCCATACATCCCTCTTAGCTTCATGGAGGAATCCGAAAAAGTGACTTCTGTCTCCCTCCCGCCAAAGAGGATCAGAAGGATAGGCAGGATAATTGTTGCTGCAACCATTGACAGGATCAGATATAATCCACCACTGCCACCCTTGTCATAAAACGATCCGGCCATGCTGCCGTTGATCTGCTTGTTAATCACTTCAGATATCTCATCGGGCTTGTCTGTACCAATCCTTATCTTCTTACCGTTGCTCTTGAATGAAATTTCTATGGCATATCTCCCTGAGACATTATAAAGCCATCCCGAAGAGGTCATGTGGATGCCTACTCCTGAAAACGGAGAGTTCTTTACCGGTTTGCAGGTTGCAATATCCGACAGCGGGTAACTCTTTCTTACAAGCCCTATGCCCATAGAGAATGTAAGATGAGTATCGTCTATTATTATCGTCAGCTTATAGAATATCAGCAGGCAAATAATGAATGTGAGTATAATGAAGCTGAATATAATAATCGTGACGGGTTCGTCAATTCCTGAAATAAAAAGCATTAATATGCAGAGGATCAATATTGGAAGAAGCACCATTAAAGAGAAGATGCCGGATTGTGTATATTTCTTAACAGGCATGTAAATATGTATGTTTTAATGACAAATCGGTTATCAAATATAGTGATTTGTTCATTTCTTTAGTTCACTTCAAATTCTTTGTTCATTTTTTGCTCGCCAAAAAAATGAATAATAATTTCCTGTCATTTTCTAACTTTGACAATTTAAATTCCATCCGGATGAAAAGGATTTACAAATCTTTTGGAAGTGCCATAACATTCGTGACTATCATATTTACAGTAATTGGTGGATGCAAGGCTCCTGAACCTGAGAAAGGTGAAATCAGAGCAGATCGCTGAACATCCTGAGTGGTTGATTCACAACATCGACAGTACTACAATGCCAAACCTCAACCTTTCACTGCCTGCAGTGAGGGAATACTGGCTGAGAAAAATCTCCGAAGCACTGAAATATGACATTGACGGCATACACCTCGACTACACACGCTTTCCCATCGATCAGAAATACAGCTATGACACCACAACCATTGCATCATTTAAAAAGATTTATGGCGTCTCACCGCTCGAGATAAGTCCTGATTGTGGGAATCTCTTCTGGTGCGAATGGATCCAGTGGAATGCTGATCAGATAACCCTGACTGTAAAATCAATACGGGAGCTTCTTGATAATTCAGGGAAAAAGCTTCTCCTTGGTGCAGATGCATTTCCCGACCCAGAGACATCGCGTATCCTCATAGGTCAGGATTGGACCCGCTGGGCCCGAGAGGAACTGGTTGATATAATTTGTCCCATGCTTTATACCAACGATACTGCTCTTTTCAAAAAGTACCTCGATGCTGCAATTAAGGCTGTCGGTTCAGAGTGTATTGTATGTCCCGGCATTGGAATTTTCACTGCCGAGAATAAGATCACCTCAGAACTGCTGTCCGGAGAATTGGAGATTGCCCGGAATGCCGGTGCCGGCGGCATAGCTTTTTTCTCGGGCTATTCATTCCATCAGGAATTCAGGAACGTACTGAAGGAAACCATAAACAAAAAATAACCATCTGAAGAAAAGTATAATAATTAAAATAACTCTTATACTTTTATTGACTGAAATAATAATGATTTTGAAACATGATAAAGAAATTCCTCTATGCTGCAATTCTGATTTTACTGGTCACCCCGGCGATGAATCTTTATTCCCAGAATGTGGAAGTGACCATAACCGGACTAAAGTCGACAAAGGGACAGATAGTAATTGGCGTTTTCCGGGATGGTCCAACGTTTCAGAAAGAAGAGGCTTTCCTGAGTAAAAAATATGTGAAAAAAGATATCATTAATGGGGTGATGACAATTCATTTTACGATGGAACCAGGTCTTTATGGACTTTCCCTTCTCGACGATGTGAACTCCAGCGGACTGATGGAATACAGCTTCATCGGGATCCCCAAAGAGGGTTTCGGATTTTCTGACTATTATCACACAGGCCTCACCAAGCCGAAATTTGATTCATTCAAATTCACCCTTGAAAAAGACCAGAAAAAGAAAATCACGATAAGGGTAAGATATATGTAAGGCGTCAGGCATCAGGCGGGAGGCGTCAGGCGGGAGGCAGTTGATTGGACACCTTGCTCCAATATCCTGTTTAATTTTGTACTTCAGATTGTTATATATAATTTTGGTACAATATCCCGGGTTAATCAGATGAAAAGGATAATCCTGATATCGCTTCTTGCATTTTGCACCCTGGCTCTTCCGGCTCAGGAAAAAATTCCGCAGCCTGCCGAGAGACCTATGAATGATATCGTTATAAATCTTCTTGGCGACGGGTCAAATGTATCAGTCAATTATGAAAGGCTTGTCAGGTTTAGTGATTTTATCTTTCTTTCTGGCAGCCTGGGAGCTGGATACGGCAAGAAACTGACTCTGTCTGATACTATTGTGCAACCTGCATATTTAACGATACCGGCAATGATCTCATTTAATGCAGGTAAAGGCAGGCATTTCGCGGAAGCAGGTATAGGCTGTACAGCAGCAATTGGTAATGTCGATCCGCACCTTCTCTATTATCTTTCCGGAGGTTACAGATTTCAACCGATGAAATCAGGGAATCTGTCACTAAGGATCTACGGAAACTGGTTGTTCAACAGCAGTTCCGCATTAAGAAATATCTATTTTATCCCTTTCGGAGCAAGCCTTGGAATGGCGTTTTAGGATAGATCATTACCTCTTTGCCGTTGTGCCTCTGCACCTTTCAATATCCAGTAAATCACAACACTTATGATGGCTGCGAAAAAGCACCATACTGACGTTACATTCCTGGTATAAAAGATTACAGAAACAACACAACCTGCAAACATCAGGATGCCAAGGATGTACATCCTTTTTACCGTGGAAATGAATAATGGAGTTACCGTAACTGTTATATAAAGCAGGAATGCAGGCAGCATCAGTTTTTGAGGGAATGCTCCGGCATAATAGATATGACAATTTATGATCTCCGGATTGATCCTGAAAAGCATCAGGCAGGTACTATAATAGAGCGACAGGAATATGCCGGCATACAGAAAAATACGGATTATTTTCCGTTTTTTGCCATTTTCTTCCAACAGTATGACTGAAAGGGGGATCATAACCGGCCAGAGTACATCTGCCACAATTAGGAATATATAGGTATTGATTTTCTCCAGTACAGCATAATCAGGATTTTGCAGCGCCAACCATATAAAACCCTCTGTAACCTGCTGGATCGCAAATAAAAACGGAAGGCACGCAAAAAGCCGTTGTGACGGTTTACTGACTTTTGTCGTAACCGCTACTCCTGCAGCTGTAATTACTGCACCTGCAGCAAAACTTGCACCTGCTGAAAAACACATATCTGTCTCCTTTTTTGAATTTTGTAGCGGTTAAATAAACTTTAATAATATCTTCCCAGTAATCTGTTTTCGACGATCGTTTTTTTCACTTTTAAAGGATCTATTGTATCCTCATTCCTGTAGACTATTTTCCCTCCCGGCTCAACGAGCATTGTATAAGGTATAACTCCCTTCCAGCCAGGATCGACAGCTTCAATCAACTGATACATATCATCAAAGCTGTCTCCCATGTCAGAATAGCCAAGTTCGGAATAATTGAGTCCCTTAATTGCATTCGGAGATATCATCACTACTTCAACGCCTTTTTGCTTATAATCGCCTGATAGTGCAATGATCCGGTCCTCATAAGCCTGTGCAGTAGGACAATGGTTACAGCTGAATATTATAACCACCACCTGTGCCTTTTCAAAACTTTTAAGGCTGTACATTTTACCATCGACACCAGGTAAATTGAAATCAGGGGCCTTGGCTCCCGGTTCAAGGGTTTTCGGTTCAGGATGTGTTGTCTGTGATAATGCTGTACAACAGTAAATTACAATCAGGAGAGTACTTAAATATATTGAAAGAATATTCTTCATGACTGCAGATATTTTATTATGTTAAATTAGGTATTTTTTGTTAAATCCCCCAACCCTCCTGTAAGGGGGCTAAATCCAGACAAACTAATAATAGAATTTGATTCTTAAGAGGGGTCTTTCGCCCTTTTTAACAATTTTTAATTCTGTCATTCGGTTGTTTGATGTAACTTTGATATGTTCTCAGTCATTTTATAAAACTTCAAGGATATGAAAAAGATCATTATCTTCCTTATTTTCAATGCTGCAATGATCATTTCATTACAGGCGCAGAGTGTATCAAACTACACTTGCAAAATGGACAATGGCATCACCGTCAGGATGGAACACTGCTGGAATCACGTTTGGGTGAGTCAGGCCTATGAGGCACTTAAATCAGGTGATCCGCCCGTAACATTAAGTGTAAGACCACTCGGTGAATTAATCTTGAACTCGGCTTTCAAGCTTTACGGTTCGGGAAAGGAGATAAAGGTTCAGGGAGCGAAACCAGGCACTTATGCTATGAAAGTAACCTTTAAGCTCTCCGGCAAACCGGGGACCATCAACTTCGATATTGATAATGTCGTCGTAAAACCGCAATCAAAAACTACAGTATCAATTGTTCTTTACGACTACCAGATATCTATTGATGAGGTATCCGGGAATCAGAACGGACAGTCGTCATTCAGTTCGAAAGTCGAGAGATATAAAGGTAACACGGAGCAGAATGCCACATGCGGTGTGCCTTCATTCTACAATGTGGGAAAACATGATGTCCCTGTTACTCCAAATGAATTAAAAGGTAAAAGCGGGAAGATCAAACCGGGATCTTACGATGTTCTTTTGACACTCGGAGCGCCAGGATCTCCGCAAAAGATCTGGCTCGAAAACTTTGTCATGAAGCCGGATATCAGCTACAGCATTACTACAAACCTGAATGCAGGGGTCGTGGAATATGCTGGTATTAACCGTGATGTAAAGGCAATTTATATGTACCCTGCAGGTACTGCCGATAAGCAGAAAGGGTCAGCCGCACCGGACAAAAACCTTGAGGTTGTGAAATGTGAAGGAGCAGGTATTACTGTACCATGCCCTCCCGGTACATACGATGTTCTGATTAATATCGCCAACAAATATGAGTGGAGAAAAGGGATAGTAGTAAAGACCGGAGGCAGGGCACAGGTTAAATGACCGGCGACCGGCTAACGGCGACCGGCGTCAGACGGCCCCCAAATTTTAAACTCTCCGCTGCAGTGAAGCATTCCCATAAGATACAGGAGACCGTCATAATATCGCTCGTTGAATTCTGACGGGACCGGTGTATTCCAGAGGGCTTCGCAAAAATCCTTTGAAAGTGCATGGTCAGCAGCAAGACTTACAACAGCATTAGTAGCTACAAGTCCCTTTGCATGACCCGGATTGAGTTTTTTACCTTCAAGGGAATATTCCATTCCATAGGTATCTACTCCTTCCGAGGCAAAAAACGATTGGAGACGATTGCTAAGTTCTACCTCGCGCTGATCTTTTCTCCACCAGGCCCAGTCGACAGCCCAGTTCATCTGTGTACGGCGGGCATCGAATGAGAAATTGCCGGACCTCTGATTAGAACGTGTGGTATGGGGTGTCCCGTCAAAATTGGCATAGTCGGGTGCCAGTCCTGTTTTCGGATTTGTCGTTTTGAGAAAGAAATCGCGGCTTGTGGTTGCTGCTTTTACCCAGAACTCCCTGTCGGCTTCGGGACCCCACAAAGCCCAGAGGTCATAGAATGCAGGCAGGTGATATGAAGGGTCGGAAAAATTCCAGCTTCCGCTGTCGGGAACAAACCTGATCATGAATTTATCTTCCTCAACCATCGGACCTACGACTCTTAGTCCGAATTTTGTCTTTCCGCGTTTTATGGGATGGTGCCTCATGGCAGTAAGTATCTTGTCGGCCCATGCTTTGTAATCATAAATGCCCTTCCCGTCGCCCCAGCGGTTTGAAGCAAAATAAAGTGACATCACCATATATTCTTCACCGTCGGGGGCTGCTGTTTCGGCATTTGGCGTACCGTCCCTCTCGAGAGACCATGCAAAGTAACCTTCAGAAGGATGTTCCGGCTTGCTGATATACATATAGTTCATCGCCCAGTTCCAGATGGCATCAAATTCTGCTTTCTTATCCATCTGAACAGCGATCATCAGTCCGTATGAAATTCCTTCGCTTCTCACATCGTTATGAAGGACATCGCTGACATAGGCCATAGGGCCGTTCACATTGCGGCCTGCGTCAAAATAAATTGCCTGGCTGGCTGAATCACCATGGAAAAGCTGCTGAAAGGCAGTTTCATTCTTTGCTCTGATCTCCTGCAAAGAGTGTCCGTTCTCAAGGAACAGGTTCCTGTATTTACCTGTATAATAGGCCCCTTTACCCTTTACCTTTTGTGATGTTGTCGCTTTTGGAGATTTTTTCTTCTCTGCCTTTTGTCCGCAAGCGCTGTAAGACAGCGACAAAGCCAGAATCAGACTAATGGTGATTATCCTTTTCATTGTAATTTGCTTTAAATAAATGTAAATTAAATAGAAACCTGTTTCTTCTTTCCCTCCCGCTCTTTCCCTTTTTTATATAGCATCTGTGCCGTTGCGCCGCTGAGCCGCTGAGCCATTGTGCCGTTATTTACACTGCCTCGATTGTTGATGGCGGCTTGGTCGCAATATTATAAGTAACACTGACAACTCCGGGAACTTCCTTCAAAATTGATGCTGCAAGCCTTTCGAGCAGTTCGAAGGGCAGCTTCGTAGGTGTGGCAGTTCGTGCATCGATGCTGTCCCAGCAGCGTACCTCTATCTGCTGTCCAAAGTCGCGTTTGCCATTTCTCATTCCGGTTACGCGGTCTTCGTGAAGGATTGCCATATACTGAAAGGCTTTTTTATTGCACAGCATTCTTTCCACCACGGTTGTGGCTTTTCTTACCACTGCAAGTCTTTCTGCGGTCACCTCACCAATAATTCTTGCAGCAAGTGCTGGTCCCGGGAATGGTATCCTGGCAAAAAGTTCTTCGGGTAATCCCAGTGCTTTACCTGTTATTCTTACACCATCTTTGCGGAGCTGAATTAGTGGTTCAATTATCTGATAGCCAAAAGCTTTCTGAGGATCAATACCCAGCTGTGCAAACACGTTGTGCTGACGCTTGATCCCGGCTAAAGTCTCGTCGACGTCAGTAAGTATGGTCCCTTGCAGAAGAAATTTAGCGCCGCTCTGCTTCACTATGTGTCCGAAGACTTTCTTGTAAAATGTCTGTGTAATAGCTTCACGCTTCTTTTCAGGGTCTGTGATGCCCTTTAGCGCGGTAAGGAACTCTTTCTGCGCATCAATAATCTCGATTTCTATGCCCAGCTTTTGGAAGAAACCAGCCACTTTTTCAGGTTCTCCCTCGCGCATCAGTCCGTTCTGTATGAAGACTGTCCTGAGCTGTTTACCCAGCGCCATGTGACCGAGCATTGTTACAGTTGATGAATCTACTCCGCCGGAAAGGGCGTTTATGGCTATCCCTTTACCGACAGTGGCTTTTATCTCTTGTACTTTCTCAGCGATGAACTTTGTTGTGTTAAGTTTTTTTGCGGTTATTTCCTTGATCATGGTATTATGGTTTTAAGGTATTACGGTTTTAGGGTATTAAGGTAAATGTCATTAATATATTCTCTCATTTAAAGATAGTTTTTTTCTCTTACTCTTCTTTCTTGCCGTTGTGCCACTGTGCCGCTGTGCCATTGAACCGTTATTTCACAGTCTTATCCAGAGGTCTTCCAAGACTTTCATATAAACCTTTTCTTCCGGATTTATCTTTAGTGAGTATCTCATTTGCGTATTTTGCCACCTGTTCAGCCACAGATCTCGGTACAACAACTACTCCGTCGCCGTCGGCGACAACAACATCACCGGGACAGACAAGCACGTCGCCTATTGTAACGGGGCGGTTGACCGATTCAATCTCATTTCGTCCGGGACGTATACCACGGCCTTTCCCCCTGAGATAAAGAGGAACACCTTCAAGTCCGATCTCGTCTAAATCGCGGGCTCCGGCATCCGTAATAACTCCAACGGCTCCCATCCTGAACCAGTTCAGTATATTGTTTGATCCGATCGAACCGATATCCATGTCCTCAACATCATCGATCACAATTGCTGTTCCCTGTCTGATCAAAGGAGTAAAGGCTTCGCTGGAATAAGCGTTGTAGAAGTTGCCTTCCCATTTTGAGAAGTCCTCACCTTGTGCCGGCAGGGCAGGTTTTTGAGTGGGCACATATCTGACGGTGACTGCTATTCCCCTGAAAACATGTTTAAAATCCTTCAGGTCGACCCAGGAGGGATGTATCTCGGGGATCACCAACCCGGTACCCGGTAGTCCCACCATATCCAGTCCGTCAGAAACATCTGCCACCCGTAGGTTTTTATAGAGGTCGAGGATCTTTGCATCTTCATCGGCGGAGTATATTCTGGTTTCGATGAAGTTAATTCCTTTTGCCAGAGCTTCTTGCGAAGCTGTCTGAGAAAGGATAAGAAAGCTGCTATTGGCAGCCAACAGCAGGAAAAGTGCAATTAACTTCTTCATTTCGCTAAAATTTCAATTTGAAGTAATTTACGAAAAATATTTAAGGCAATATCATCTACATATATAGATAATATTCCCCTGCTGATTGAAGGGATTATTAAGCACTTCATTCAAACCCAGATTCTCTATCTCCAATCCGGTTTTATTAATGCTTAATAATTGATCTCATTGATGCTGTCATCAACAGATTTGAATAATATCCCATTCTCCTTCTCAGGTATTTTCCATCCTGAATTAGAATTATAGATGCTGTCTTCAACGAGATCATCTATAGAAGGAGTAATGATCACAATACTGTTGGGATTTATTAAACGGACAAATTTATTAAGATCCCCATTATCCATCCGGATGCAGCCATGGCTGTTTCTGTACCCTATCGGATATCTGTCAAGGTTACCGTGTATACCAATCCCCTTTTGTCCAGGGACTTCAAGCCTGACAAACCATGGGCCATATGCTCCGGGAATTGCAGGTTCATTATCGTCTTCAAAATCGAATGACCAGCCAGAAGCATCTTCAACTGACATAATTCTGAATATTCCTTCGGGAGTCTTGGAATCGTTTAGCGCTACCTTATTTCCAAAATTTTTTCCGATTGATACAGGAAACCTGTTTAACATCTTCCCGTTAAAATTATAAACAAAAAGATTCAGATCTGATTTATCAATAATTACTATATTAGAATTTTCAATCTTAGTCAATGAAAGGTTTTTGTTAAGCAGAATGAAGATCAATAATAGATAAGGAATAACTATCAGAATTATCAGAAATGAAAATCTTGAACCGACTTTCCTCATGGCTGAACAAAGAAATTGAAATCAATTCCGTTATAGATGAGAATTGCTCTCTTTGCTACACTGAATACATCATTTGATCCAAATTCAATTGCATCACATGGTATCTTCTCAAGAACAGGTTTCCCTTTCAGAGTATTACCGATATAAAGCTTTGTAGATTTTTGAATCTTCCTGATCCCGTCATACCCTTCCTGAAGGTCTGTCTGCCAGACAAACGTCGGATTATCCTCTACAAATGAAAAGATCAGCAGCTTTTTCAAGCCCGAATTTACATTCTGGATAATTATTGCGCTGCATTCAAGATTATTGCCCAGAAAAAATCCATCTGCCAGAATATTGAAATTTACACCTTCCGGATTGGAGAAAACCTGCCAGATGGATTCCGGAGGAGTATTTATCATGAATTCTTCCTTCACTGTTCCAGGTATGTTTCCGTAAAAGCCATTTTGCCTGAAATAGTTGAGAAGCGCAACCTTCGACCGTGTACTTCTAAGTACAAGCCGTGAATCTTCATTGCCGAAAATTGCATCAATTTCATGAAATGACCGTTTATCTTTTAAATACAGGGAGGGGGATCCCATATACCCTTTCTGTTTCTTTACCTTAACCCTTGCCCAATCAATATTCTGTTCAAAAACAAGCACTTCTGTTCCGAAAGGGATATCCCTGATTACATTGGAATTCGAAACATCAATATATTCAGAAGACCGTAGTTTCAGATTATTGGCAATAACATAAAGTTTTGTTGCTTTTCTGTTGATAATCATTGGATTGATTATCAGGAAGAATACTAAAACCAGGCTTGCAACAAGGATCAATCCTCCTGCGATAAAAATTAATAACTTTTCTTTTGACATGGATACTTTATCGTGACCAGGGTTTCTCGTCCCGCAGGAAGGACAAAAGATCTTTGAAGGGTCGATTGGATTATTACATACCGGACAATTCATATCTCTAGTTTCAGGTTCATTTTTAATAAATATATTGTTTTTTGTTATTTGCACACAAATGGGCAACAGAATTTCCGGGTCCATCGAAAATTATCTCTGTTGTTTCATTTTATTTAAATGGTCAAACATATTCATAATTCTCTCATCCCGGAATTTTCATTCTGTAAAGTTTAAATATAACAATTTTATAAGAAGTTATAATTTTGGGATGAAAAATTCTTCAATTTCTTTTTATATTTGATAATATTCTCAAACATTAAGATTCTGATGAAAAAGCGATTTTATTTACTAATTTTTCTGCTAGGGATCTCATTATCCTCACTCGCACAAAGGAAATGGGTTGAATCTTTCCAGAAGCAGGCAGATGCTGTAAGGGAAAGCGTCAGCAGCACTATTGACAGAGCATCCGAAACGGTTAGCCGTTCGGTTAATGAAGGCATTAATAGTGTTTCCAATGCGTATGAAAGATATGCACCAACAATCAGTGAATTCGGCGAATCTGCCTACAGGAACATTTCAAATGCAGCTTCTGTCTATGGTGAAGCTGCAGCCACTGCAATTAGCGACTCATATGAAAAATATGGCCCTGAGGTTGGGGAATCGATCACCAGGGCTTATGAGAATTATGGAATACCTGCTGCTGAAGGTATCAAGGATGCCTATGACAGATATGGTCCTGAGGTTGGGCACTCAATTGTTAATGCTTATGAAACATATGGAACCGCAGCAGCAGAAAGCATTAAGGAAGCTTATGACAAATACGGACCTGAAATAGGAAAAAACATTTCGGATGCATATGGTAAATATGGTCCGGCGATTGCTGAAAACATATACTCTGCCTGTACGAGGTTCGGTGCTGCAGCGGGAACTGCAGTTTCAGAAGCCTATAATACTTACGGGCCTCTTGTTGCTGACAATATTATATCAGCCTATGACAAATATGGACCGGCAGTAGGCCAGACCATTACAGAAGCTTGTAATAAATATGGTCCGATAGCAGCATCAAATATTAAATCAATGTATGACCATTATGGACCAGAAATTGGCGGGAAAATTGTAAACGCTTATCATGAGTATGGTCCAAAAGCTGGCGAAGCAATCAGGAACCAGACGATTAGGGTTTTTAATT
>JAPLDY010000115.1 GCA_026391595.1 Bacteroidia bacterium | reverse complement strand
ACAGGTGCTGTTCTTGCAAGGCTCGAGGATGAAGAGTATGTCAATTCCGTGAAGATGGAGACAAACCAGCTCAATCTTGAACTAATGGAGACAGAGCTCAGGAAGACGGAATCACTTTATGAAAAAGGAGGTGTGACGCTCAAGGAACTCAAGACGGCAGGCATCAACTTTGAAAACGCTAAGACAACCGTCGTAAATGCAAAGCTCCAGCTTCAGAAGACCAGGGTTACTGCGCCTATCGATGGTGTCATCGTCGACCTGCCATATTATACCCAGGGTACTGAAGTTTCTTCAGGAGTGACTGTTGCTAAAATAATGGATTACAGGATAATGTACATGGATGTACAGCTTCCTGAAAAATATATTGTGGTGATAAAGCCCGGACAGCAGGTCAAACTGACTAACTATACCATACCTGAGGATACAATTATCGGAAACATAGCCCAGCTCTCTCCTGCAATAGATGCTGACACAAGAACATTCAAGGGAACCATCTCCATCGACAATACTGATTTTCTGCTGCGTCCGGGGATGTTTGTCAAGGCTGATATTGTTACTGCACAGAAAGACTCTGCCATTGTGATCCCGAAAAGCATAATCCTGTCGCGCCAGAGAGGTAAGACAGTATTTACCATCGATCGTGGAGTGGCAAATGAAAAGGTAATTGAGACAGGCCTGGAGAATCTGACAGATGTTGAAGTTACAAGAGGGTTAGTAAAGAATGAACGTGTCGTTACAAGCGGTTTCGAAACGCTGAGTAACAAGTCGAAGGTGAAAATCATTAAATAAGCGGTATGAACGCCATTGCAAGATTTGCCGTAAAATACCCGGTCACAATATTAATGCTGGTGCTGGGTATTGTTCTGCTGGGATTCATTTCGTTCGGGAAACTTGGCACCGACCTCTTCCCCGATCTTAATAATCCAAAAATATATATCGAACTCAAGGCGGGAGAAAAACCGCCTGAGGAGATAGAAAAAAATTATGTCGACCAGATTGAATCTCTGGCAATGCGGCAGAGTAATGTCACACAGGTCTCATCCGTTTCGCATGCCGGTTCGGCAAACATAACAGTGGAATATAGCTGGAATAAAGATATGGATGAAGCATTTCTGGATCTTCAGAAAGAGCTTAACTCATTCAGCCAGAATTCTGATCTTGAAGAGTTTACAATCTCACAATATGATCCCAATGCTTCACCGGTGATGATCGTGGGTCTTAAGAACGACCGGATCACCAATATGGATGAGCTGAGAAAAGTTGCTGAAAATTACATCCGTAATGAACTTGTGAGGATAGAGGGTGTGGCCGACGTGAAACTCATTGGCAAGGAAGAGAGCGAAGTGGTAATTGAGACAAACAAATACATGCTCGAATCGTTTGGTCTTACTGCCGACGGAATAGCTGCACAGATCAGCAACTACAACCGGAATGTTTCCGGTGGATCTATAGTCGACCTGGGTACAAAGTACACCATTAAGGGAGTGAGTGTTCTTGAAAATCTCTCAGATCTTGAAAATATAATAGTCGGATTCAAACAGGCATCATCTTCAACTCCTTCAACCTCTTCAACTTCTTCAACCACTTCATCTTCAGGAAGAGTTCCTGTCTACCTTAGGGATGTGGCGAAGGTCAGCTTTGCCAACAAGGATCCTGAGAACATAGTGACAATAAACGGGGAGGGATGCATCGGCCTTGCTATTTACAAGGAACCGAAATTTAATACAGTTGATGCAGTTAAAAGCCTGGATGAGGCAATAATA
Source organism: Bacteroidia bacterium (assembly GCA_026391595.1). Lineage (GTDB taxonomy): Bacteria > Bacteroidota > Bacteroidia > Bacteroidales > VadinHA17 > LD21. The sequence goes on along the minus strand of JAPLDY010000115.1, from coordinate 15,450 downwards.
AATATGGGCAATGCATTGCCCGGGTATGAATTCATCAAAGTTCTTGATCAGGGAACATATATCAACAATTCCATCGGCGAAGTCAAGAATACATTATTAATAGGTATACTTCTGGCAGTATTTGTCCTTTATATTTTCCTCAGAAGAATAGGCACAACTCTGGTGATAAGTGTTGCAATCCCAATTTCCATAATTGCAACATTCAACCTGATGTATTTTAACCATCTCACACTGAACATAATGACTCTGGGGGGTCTTGCGCTCGGAGCAGGGATGCTTGTTGACAATGCGATAGTGGTGCTCGAGAATATTACGCGACTGCGGGAGGAAGGAATGCCATTGAAGGATGCTGTAATAAACGGCACCGGCCAGGTCGGTGCTGCGATAACATCATCGACGGTTACCACGATAGTGGTTTTTCTTCCGATTGTATACCTGCAGGGAGCATCCAGCGAGATGTTCCGGGACCAGGCATGGACCGTTGCTTTTGCTCTTCTCTCATCGCTCCTCGTTGCGATGCTGGTAATACCGATGCTCGTTTCAACATTATTTTCAGATAGCAAGAAAAAGGATCGGCTGAGTGCTCCGATAAAATTCAAATGGTATAGCAGGTTCCTGGAGAAAGTGGTTGAAAAAAGAAATCTTGTGATAATCCTGTCTGTCATTCTTATGGCTGGGACAGCCTTGCTTATACCGAAGCTCGGAAGCGAATTCATGCCAAAATCGGAATCAGCTGAATTCACAGTTGAGCTAAAGCTGCCTGAAGGAACCAGCCTTAAGAGGACCAATAACACGGCCGCCAGGACTGAAGTGATCATAAAAGAACTCCTTGGCGAAAAGGTGAAGCTTATATACAGTCAGTCAGGTGCGGATAACACCTCGACACTCAGTCAGTCGTCGGCAGTGAAAGGTGAGAATGCAGCTTCGCTTAAAGTATTGCTCGATAAGGAATATGCCGCTGAAACAGAAAATGCGATAACCCTCATTCAGAATTACCTTAAAGACGTACCTGACCTGGAAGTAAGCTTTACCCGGGAAGAGACTGCCCTCCAGACATCGCTGGGGACAACCGAATCACCGTTTGCTCTTGAGATCTCAGGGGAGGATTATTCTGAACTTGAAAAGATACTGAAAGAATCTAAAGCAATCCTGGAACAGAATCCGGGACTTTATAATATTACCACTTCAATGGATGAGGGATCTCCTGAGGTTGAGGTTGCAATCGACCGCTTCAAGACAAGTTATTACGGTGCCACGGTCGACAATGTCATCAATCAGATCAGGAGTTTCCTTGAGGGCTCCCCGGCAGGAAGCTTTGAAAAGGACGGAGAGCTTAAGGATATTACCATCAAGCTTGGAGATATTTCACTTAACCAGCTGCGTGACCTTATGATAACTGCGGGTTCGGTGAAAGTTCCTTTAAGCGAACTTGCAAATATAAAGACAATTGTAAGTCCGCGGGAGATAACCAGAAGGAACCAGTCGAGGACTTCATATATATATGCCATGGTTAAACCTGATATTGCATTCGACCGTGTTATCAGGGAAGCTGAAACAGAACTTAAGGCCGTCGTTATGCCGGTAGATTATAAAATGGAATTTACAGGCGAGGAGATGAAAAGAAAAGAGTCCACATCAAACCTGACCTTTGCATTAATACTTTCACTGGTGCTGGTGTTTATGGTACTTGCAGCACAGTTTGAATCCATTATTCAACCTTTCGTAATAATGCTCACCATACCACTTGCAGGGGTTGGAACAATTCTTACCTTTTTCATCCTGGGAAAGTCGCTTAATATGATGGCCTATATCGGGATTATAATGCTCGGGGGTATTGCAGTTAACAATGCCATCCTTCTGATCGACAGGATAAACCAGCTGAGGGAATCAGGTGTGGGCAAGAAGGTTGCAATAATAACTGCTGGGTCGCAACGAATAAGGCCGATCCTTATGACCAGTCTTACCACGATCCTGGCGCTTCTCCCGCTTACGATCGGACTGGGCGAAAGTGCATCACTGAGGGCACCTATGGCTCTTGCCGTTATCGGAGGATTGGTATCATCTACACTTCTGACACTTATAGTCATCCCCTGTGTTTACTGGGTTTTTGATACTTTCAGCGATTTTGTGAGAGGCAAAAGAAAAACTGCTGCAGATCCCGTTTAATTATTACCTGAGCGAAAATGAACTTTATACTAAAAAGAAGGATCCTCATCAGCATGCTCTTCATCGGGCTTTCAATGCTCGGCTTCATCTCCTATAAGAAATTATCACTCGAGCTGATACCTAATTTCCAGCTTCCGGGAATGGTCGTGCAGGTTGGTACAATGTTGGAAACAGATCCTTCATACATTGAAACACAGGCAATTATACCCATAGAAGGTGCCATCGGCACACTTGAAGACGTTGAAAAGATCGAATCAAATATTTCTTCCCGCTATGGCATCATAACAATATATTTCACGCAGAATGCAAACCTCAAATATGCCAACCTTAAGCTGCAGGAAAAGATAGATATAGTCAAAGCCTCACTCCCTGCAGAGTTCGTCATCAATGTAATGAAAGTAGACATTGAGCAGATGAATAACCAGTTTATGACTCTTCAGGTAAGGGGTGAAGGCGGGGTAGACAGGATCAGGAACATTGCCGATAGGGAAATAAAACCCAAACTCGAAAATATAAATGGCATTGCAGGTGTTCAGGTTTACGGGGGAAAAGAGAATTCCATTGAGGTCAGGCTTGATGAAAAAGCCTGCAAGGCCAACGGAATAACGATGGGACAGATAAGCACCCTGCTTAACAACAGTGGCAGGGACAAGACTTTCGCAGGCAAGGTCGTGGATGGCAGTAATAAGTATTTTGTAAATATCACATCTGAGTATAATAATGTAAGCGATATCGGAAGCATAATAGTAAAAAAGGATGGACCTGTATTATTGCGCGATATAGCTGAGATTTTTTACGGGGTCAAAGAAGAGACATCGTACAACAGGGTGAATGGTATGAATTCCGTATCCATTAGCCTTGTAAATGACAACCAGGCCAATCTCATAGATCTTTCGCATGACGCCATAGCCCAGATTGACAAGCTTAACAAGGAGCTGGCACCCAAAGGTGTTGAAGTTTTTGTTCAGTACAACAGCGCCGAGACGATGGAAGAGAACCTGACACAGGTCATTAACCTGGCAATCACAGGAGCCTTCCTGGCAGTGCTGATACTATGGTTTTTCCTCAGGAATATACGTCTCGTTACAATAATCGGTGTGTCAATTCCGATCTCGGTTTATATTGCCTTCAACTTCTTTTACGCATTCGACATTACATTGAACAGCCTTACTCTTGTAGGTATCGCTCTTGCTATAGGCATGCTGGTCGATAACTCGGTGGTGGTGTTGGAGAATATATACCGGCTCGCGGGCGCGGGAAAGGATTACGAGACCTCCGTCAGGCAGGGAACGAAGGAGGTCTGGAGGGCTATTTTTGCCTCAACAATGACGACAGTTGTGGTTTTCCTTCCATTGTTATTCACCACCAATTTCCTGGTCAGGATCATCGGAGAAAATATCGGTGTATCAATAGTTTCAACGTTGCTGGTATCATTAGCGGTAGCGCTGTTATTCATACCCATGGCAACTTATTACCTGCTCTCCACAAAATCAGTGGGAAATGCAGAAGTGTTCAAAAAACTGTCAATACATAACAGGCTTATACAGGCTTATCATCTTGTATTGAAAGCAAGCATGAGGAGACCTGCTGCGACAATTATTGGAACACTCGTCGTATTCTTTGCCGCACTGCTCATAAGTCTTACCTTAAGCCTTACCGGAACACAGGAGATTAGTACACCTGATTTTCGGATGAGCCTGACAATGCCGGCCGGATCGACGCTTGAAAAGACTGATGCTGTCGTTTCAGAGATCGAATCGAGGCTTGCCAATATTCCCGAAAAAGAGGATATAGTTAGTAACATTGAGGAGGGACGGGCTACAGTTACTATCAGCCTGAAGAAAGATTGGGACAAGGAGAGCAAAAGAAGTCTGCCTGAAATAAAAAATGAGATCTCTGAAAAAACTCGAGGTATAACATCGGTTCAGATAAGCATGGATGATGTTTCAACAGGCGGAGGATTCACAGGCGGAGGAAGCGCTGGAATGGAAACAGTAAATCCGGGTTCCGGATTCATGAATATGCTTGGTATAGGATCTCAATCAGAGAGTGTTGTCATCAAAGGTCAGGACTTTAAGCAGATGAAGAACCTGGCTGATGATATTGAAACATATATTGATGACCTTACAACCATTCAACGGGTTAACCTGAATGTCCAGGATAACAAGCCGGAAGTTCAGCTGAATTTTGATATGGACTACATCGGCAGGAACAACTTCACCCTGATGAACCTCTCTTCATCCCTCAGCTCCTTTGGGAGGGAATATACATCAGGGGCAACATTCAAGCAGGGGACCGAGAGCTATGACATTATTATAAAGTATGCTGAGAGAGACAGCATTTCAAATAAAAAACCCGCTAAGACCATTGACGACCTCAAGCATCTTGAGGTTAGCAATCCCGCTGGTGCAGTAATGGAAATGGAAGAGCTGGCAAATATTATTTTCTCATACGGTATGGGCAATATCCACCGGGAGAACCAGGAGAAGAGAATAACGGTGACATACAGCTTCACCAGCGAAATCAAATCATCGAAAGACCTTCTCGAGGGAGCCAGGACAGAGATACAGTCAATTGTGAATGGATTGAATATCCCTCCCGGCATTGCTGTTGAAGTTGTTCAGGAAGAAGATCAGTTCAAGGAATTTTACAAGCTCATTGGTATAGCATTCATATTGATTTACATGATCCTTGCAGCTGTATTTGAATCCCTGACGGTACCAATAGTACTGCTTTTCAGCATCCCCCTGGCAGCTCTGGGCTCGCTCATTGCACTCATCCTCACCGGCAATACGCTCATAAACGCCAACACCCTGATGGGAATGCTGATATTACTTGGTGTTGTGGTAAATAACGGGATCATACTCATCGACTATACTAACATTTTACGAAAACGGGGAGACCGGCGATCTCGTGCGCTGATGACTGCCGGCATGGCCAGAATAAGGCCTATACTGATAACTGCATCAACAACAGTTATTGCAATGCTGCCTCTTGCAATGGGAAAAGCAGAGTATGTTTCAATTATTGGAGCTTCGTTTGCTGTAACGGTGATCGGAGGGCTTACCCTCAGTACCCTCCTTACACTGGTCTTCATTCCGACATTCTATTCAGGACTGGAGAATGCCATGGAATGGTTTAAATCACTTAACTGGAAAAACAAAGCGATCCAGATCATTGTATTCTCATTGTTAATATTCCTGATTTACAGCACTTTGGATAAATTCCTGTGGAAGCTGATAACCACTATTCTTGCCCTGATACTGGTTCCTGCATCTACATGGTTCATTATGAACAGCCTCAAAAAGGCAAGAGAGACCGTCATCCCGGCTGATGAAAACATAAATATTTATGTACAGAGTCTTGTCAAGATATATGAAAGGGAGAACAGGTGGGCAAGGGAATGGAAGGCTGGGGCAAAGATAAGGGAAAGACTGGGTCTCAATCACCATTTCAGGAAATGGAAAGATATGTCGGAAGTCGGCTGGCAACTGCCTGTCTTGGGCTTCATGATCTATTTCACATATTTCTACCTGCAGAAAGGATTCTGGATCTTCCTGTTCAGCATGGGTTTATGGTTCTTTCTCTCAGCCATCTGGAATCAGTTCAAGGAACTTTTCACCAATATGACTGCTGAGGGAAAGAACAGGCTTCTGAAAAAATTGATCCCGTTTATTGATTTCATTGTCTTCTGGGTAGTACCGTTGCTGAACCTTGTATTCTTCCAGCTAAAATGGGACAATATAGTTGTGGTACTTATACTCGGTTTCGTATGGTTCCTTGGTTTGTTCATTTACAAAACGGGATTAAAGCTTAGTAATGAAAATATTGATATCTACAGACTTGAGGGGAAATTTAAAGGCCTGAGAAAAACTGTTTATAAAATAGTTGCAGCCGTTCCGCTGATTGGTAAAAAGAAGAAGCCTTTCAAGGCATTAAGTTGTGTATCCATGAATATCGGTAATGGAATGTTCGGTTTGCTGGGGCCTAACGGTGCAGGTAAAACGACACTGATGAGGATCATCTGCGGGATTCTGGAACAAAGCTACGGTAAGGTCTGGATCAATGGGCTCGACACCCAGAAAAAGAGGGAAGAACTGCAGGGACTTATCGGTTACCTGCCCCAGGAATTCGGCAGCTACGAAAATATGACTGCTCATGAATATCTCCATTACCAGGCCATGCTGAAGAACATCATCGATGCAAAGACGAGGGAAGAAAGGGTAACTTACGTTTTACAGGCTGTACATATGGATGACAGAAGGCATGAAAAAATTGGCTCATATTCAGGAGGGATGAAGCAGAGAATGGGTATTGCCCAGATTCTTCTGCATCTTCCGAGGATACTTGTTGTTGACGAGCCTACGGCAGGACTTGACCCAAGGGAAAGGATCAGGTTCAGGAATTTGCTTGTTGAGCTCAGCCGTGAAAGGGTGGTTATATTCTCCACTCATATTATTGAGGATATATCGAGCTCCTGTAACCAGGTAGCAGTTCTCAATAAGGGTTTGCTGAGATTCCTTGGTAAGCCAATTGATATGACAAGAGAAGCAGAAGGGCATGTATGGCAGTTCAGGATACCTTCAGAAGAATTCAATAAGTTCGTAGCGGAGCATCTTGTAGTTCATCACATGACGGAGAACGGCTTTGTAAGGATGAGAGTTATTTCGGAGTCGAAGCCTTATGAAAATGCCGTGGCTGCCACACCTAACCTTGAGGATGCATACCTGTGGCTCTTAAGAAAAAAAGAATAAAGACCCCCTTTCCCGTTTCCCCCAAGGGGGAAAAGCTTCAGCTCCTTCCCCTCTGGGGGAAGGATGGGATAGGGGTGGATCTGTAACAAAAAGAACTATATGAAGAATAACTCTTTATTTAATTATTACATATTGGTCAGGAAAATGATCTCTTATAACCTGAAGATCATTTTCGCCAACAAGTTCATCTGGTTCCTTGCCGGATCGGTGCTCTTTTATCTCGGCGTTTCCATAATTTATGTTTTCTCTAACGATGTCTCAAGGATGCAGGACCTGTACGGGACTTTCATCTTTTGTGGTGTTCTGCTGGTATTCTACCCCACCGTTTTCGGGATACAGAATGATCAGGATGCAAGGACAATAGAAATATTATTCGGCATTCCCAATTACAGGTATAAGGTGTGGCTGGTCAGGATCATACTGATCTTCGTCATAACCTGGCTAATAATGTTAGCTTTCACATTTCTCTCTTCAATTCTTATTGTCAAATTTCAGTTTGTGAAGATGACTATGCAAGTGATAGCTCCCGTCATCTTCCTTGGTATGATGGCGTTTTTGCTGTCGACTGCCATCAGGAATGGTAATGGCACTGCTGTGGTAATGATCATTATCGGGATCTTTTTTATGATAATGCAGGATTCAGATTTTCTCCGTAAAAGCCAGTGGAATATCTTTCTCAATCCCTTTGATCCTACTTATGGAGTGAATGAGACCTCCTGGGCACTCATCACCATGAAGAACAGGATCATACTTGTCATAGGCACTATTATATTCCTGCTGGCTGGTTTGTTAAATCTGCAGAAGAGGGAGAAGTTCATGTAGAATTTTGGTCATGCAAGTCGTGCAAGTCATGCAAGTCATGCAAGTCATGCAAGTCATGCAAGTCGTGCAAGTCATGCAAGTCGTGAAAGTCGTGAAAGTCGTGAAAGTCCATTAAAATAGTATCTTTATTGGTTATTTTAAACTCGTGCTAAAATGGGAACAATAAAAAATTTTGAAGATTTAGAAATTTGGAAAATGTCCAGAGAATTGGTTAACCTGGTTTATTCTGATTTCAGAAGTTGTAAAGATTTTGGATTTAGAGATCAAGTAACTAGAGCTGGGATTTCAATTATGAATAACATAAGCGAAGGTTTTTGCAGAAACAGCGATGCTGAATTCAGACAATTTCTGAACATTGCGAAGGGATCATCAGGTGAGGTAAAGAGTATGTATTATATTGCTGAAGATCAGCAATACGTAAAAACAGAAAATTCACTTGACAGGCGAAACAAATCTCAACGCCTTATTAACAGTATTGCTGGTTTTATGAAGTATCTAAAGTCCGGAAAAAACTCCTGACCTGCAAGACCTGCAAGACCTGCAAGACCTGCAAGACTTTTAACTCGCAAAGTCCCAATAAATGGGAAACCATATAGTTTGGTACGGCTTTTGCATTACAATAGGTGAGTTCTAATACTTAATGAAATGAAAAACTTAATTCTCACCTCGATGCTCGCAGCCCTGGTCGCCCTCGGGACCACAGTTAAAGCACAGGATTTTCCTGATGAATACCTGGGGCTGCCTGGAGACAATCTCAACCTCTACGCTGTTATGAAACTTTTCCAGGAGTCTGAAACTCTGGAAAGTTTTGAGAGAAATCTGAATGATGAGAATTCGAGGATCAACAACCTCGACCTCAACGGCGACAACCTTATCGATTATATTACTGTAACAGACTTTCCTAAAGGGGATGATCATACAATAGTAATGCGTGTGCCTCTTGGCCGAAAAGATTTCCAGGATATCGCAGTCTTCACAGTTCAGCGTTTCAGTAACGGTTCTGTGCAGATACAGCTCATCGGCGATGAAGCACTTTACGGAAAGAATTACATCATCGAGCCTATATATGAGGAGACTCCCAATCCAGGCTACATGGGAAGGACTGACAACAGGACGTATGTAAATGCAGTGAGGACTACTCCTTATGAAATAGCTGCATGGCCTCTGATAAGGTTCATCTACATGCCTGATTACTTTGGCTGGCATTCCTCATGGTACTGGGGATATTACCCGGAATGGTGGAACCCATGGCACCCTTACTACTGGGACTACTATTACGGATATCACTATAACTGGTATAACGATTACTACTCTCACTACCACCACTGGGGTTATTGCCGCTGGGACGGGTACAACGACTTTTACTATCATGGAATGCGTTCGCACTCATCGATAGTTGCGATAAACATCAATAATAACTTCTACAGAAATACCTACTCGCACCCCGAGCAGAGAAAAGATGGCGAAGCACTTTACAACAGGACGCATTCTGACCGCGAAAGCAGCAGAACGATGGCAAGCAGACCTAAGACAGGCGCTGGGCGACAGGCTCCCGATAGCTATCGGGAAGGCGTCAGGCAACAGGCAACTAAATCATCTTCAGTACAAAGGCCGAGCGCATCAACAAGACCAAGTACATCTGCCAGGTCTGATGCTTCAATGAGATCAGGTACTTCTTCGAGACCTGCTACCTCAGCTTCAACAAGAAGCGAATATAAGCCGGCTACAAGTGACGGGCGTCTGGCTCCCGATAGCTATCGGGAAGGCGTCAGGCAACAGGCAACTAAATCATCCTCAGTACAAAGGCCTGCTGCTTCATCCAGTCCCTCTGCATCGAGCAGGCCAACACAGAGCCAGAGAAGCCCTGCAGTCAGCTCATCGAGATCGTCAGGCTCAAGTCAGAGAAGTCCGGCAGCAAGCTCATCGAGATCCTCTGGTCAGAATCATAGTTCTTCTGCCGTCAGGAGCAGTCAACCCAGCAGATCTTCATCCTCATCTTCATCAAGATCCAGCTCTAAGGATTCAAGATCGAGAAGGTAAATAAAGAGCTACCAGCTACCGGTCACCGGCAAAAGACAAGAAGGCGACTCGCAGGAAACTGCGGTCGCTTTTTCTTTTGGATAATCTGTGATGAAAATAAATTTGACTTCTCTTTTTTGAAGTTGTAAATTGCAGTGTATTAATTACTAATCTTTTTAAATTATGTTACATCTATGAAAAATCTGGTTGTTTCATTTCTGATTATTGCTGCCCTTTTTGCAGCGTGTAGCAAAACACCTGAGAAGATACCAGTGACCACAAAATCGGAAACTGCATTGAAGCTTTATAATCAGGCAATTGATGCCCAAGGAGATGTATATCTTGCAAAATACAGATTACTGACTGACAGTGCGATAAAGGAAGATCCCGACTTTTTTATGGCTTATTGTTCGCGTGCAATGAATTACAGGTATAGCAATAACCTTCCCAGATTCAAGGAATTTGCCGGGAAGGCTGTTAATTGCAGTATAAAATTCAGCAAGGGAGAGCTTGTTTTGAAGGATGCTCTAGAAAAATTGCTTGAAGATCCGAATGCCGATGTTACGGAATATGGCCGTAAGCTTACTGAACTATATCCTAGGGATGAGAGAGCATTCTATGATCTCTTTGTGTTTCAAAGTATAATCAAAGACAGGAATGGAATGATCGAGACATTGAAAGGTGCAATTAAAGTATCGGATGATCCAGCCCCTGCATATAATTTGCTTGGATATATTTATATGTCGCTAAGCCAGTTCGACAGTGCTGCCGTTGTCCTAGATAAATATATTGTACTTGCTCCCGGTATTCCTAATCCCTATGATTCGAAAGGAGATTATTTTATAAGGATCAAAGATTACGAAAATGCATATTCGAGTTTTATGAAAGCCCATGAACTTGATTCCTTGTGGGGTTATAAAAAAGCCATGTATGCCAGGAAACTTGCAGACAGCATTGCAGCAATAAAATGACCCACAAAAATCGGCTACCGGTTAAAGATTTAAAGGCGACTCGCAGTAAACTGCGGTCGCTTTTTAATTTATATTTTTGATTATCTTCGATTGTTTTGTGAAACAAATGAAATCAAACGCTGAATATATAGATCATACTTACTCATATCTGTCGTTGCGCAAAACAGTCGGATGGATAGGCATCCTTTTACCTTTTGTGCTTCCTCTCGGGGCAATTGTGGTCTTTGGGGAAGATACAATCCGTAAAAACTTAAGTGTTTATTATTATTCAGGGATGAGAGATGTATTCGTGGGGGCACTTTGTGCAATAGCTCTGTTCCTTTTCTTTTATAAAGGATATGATAAGTGGGACAACCGTGCAGCAAATCTTGCCGGATTTTTTGCTCTCGGAATTGCATTTTTTCCGACTGTCCAATCCGGACCATATAATATTTATGCGACTATTCATCTTATCTGTGCAGCACTATTCTTTACAATTCTTGCGGCCATGTCTATTTTCCTTTTTACAAAATCAAAACCAGGCCCGACAAAAAGGAAGCTGATAAGGAACAAGATCTATATAATCTGCGGGCTGGTAATGATTGCAAGTATGGCAGGAGTATTGATATTCCTTCTTTTTTTCGCCAGAAAGAAACCTGAATCCGCATTTATTTTCTGGGGTGAAACGGTTACACTTATAGCCTTCGGTATATCGTGGCTGACAAAGGGCGGGACACTTTATCCCGACAAGAAGGTCAGCCGCTGAGCCGTTGCACCGTTGCGCCGTTACTCAAATGGATTCTCCCTCCTGAAATCCGGTCTGTAATTCCTGTACGAGTCCATATCCTGTACCCATCCGTTGCGGAAGCCAAGGCTTTCCATAGCCTCAACAACGCTCTCATATTCTGATTTGTAGAGAGATCTGTTCAAGACCGGATGATTATTCACCAAAGGTATTGGATGATACTGCGACATTAACGAAAGATGAACTCCTGTAGACAGCTCTTCCGCGATTGATCTTAATACTTTCTTACTCTCCTCAACATCTCCGGGCAAAACAAGATGCCTGATCAGCATCCCATTTTCCGCTCTTCCTTTCAAATCAAGATGCAGTGTCGAACCTTTCTGAAAGTACATTTTCTTCAGTGCTTTTAGGGCGACTTCAGGATAATCGTCTGCATCCGAGTAATCCGCTGCTTCACCAGGGGAAATATATTTGTAATCCGGAAGATATACATCTATCATCCCTTCAAGACTTTCAATTACTTCCGGTTTGTCGTAACTGTTTGTATTATAGATGGTAACTGGCTTTAAGCCTCGTGCATTCAATCCACGTATAATGGCTTTTACCTGTGGAACGATATGAGAAGGCGATACAAATCCTACTGCTCTGATGCCTGTTGACAGGATCTTTTCAATCTGATCAAGTACGGACCCGATTGAGCCGGAGCTCTTCATGCATTCTCCGTCCGGCCTGCTAATATCATGATTCTGGCAATATATGCATCTCAGGTTGCAGCCTGCAAAAAATATGTTACATATGCCATCGGGACCGCTTATCGGTGGCTCTTCTCCTCTGTGGATGCATATCGATGCAATGTTCATGCCTGCATCCTTTCCACAATAGCCTCCTCCTCCCTCAAATCTGTTTACTCTGCATTCGCGGGGACATAAGGTGCAGCACGACAGCAGATCCGCTTCATCTTCGGTATATATATCGGCACTGATCTTCTTCAACTTTCCTCTTTATAAAATACAAAGGTATACCTATTTTTCATTGACTCACCCCCTCGGTCCCCTCATGCACTCATCCCCCCGACCCCCTTTCTCTGCTGAAGCAAAGAAGGGGGTGAGTACGTGTAACCGCTATAATAATTTCTTCCAATTTTTGCTATTTCCAAAACATTTATTATCTTTGCATCCGATTTGAGGGTGAATTGAGCTAGGGGACAGAGTCCCCTATTTTATTATCAAAAACCGGAGATGATTGAAGGAAATCAAATAGAAAAGCTTGTAAATGAGTTCATTAACGGAACGGGAATCTTTCTTGTCGCTGTAAAAGTGAGCAGTGCAAATAAGGTAACTGTACTTGTTGATACTATGAAAGGCATCACTATTGATGAATGTGCTGCAGTACATCGTCATCTTGAAAATAGTTTTGACCGCGAAAAAGAAGACTTCGAGATGCAGGTTTCTTCACCAGGCCTCGATATGCCGTTTGGAGTGATAGAACAGTATCACAAGAATGAGGGTAAAAAAGTGGATGTCACCGACAACGACGGAACAAGGTTCTCAGGGATCCTGAAAAATGTCACCAGCGGAGGGTTCGAGCTGGAGACAGAGGTAAAAACAAAAGGCAATCCGAAGGAAATCAAAGAGATCTCCTTCAACTTTGACCAGATAAAGACAACAAAAGCAATTTTGACAATTAAGTAATTATTAGAGGTTTACACCAGATGGAAAATGTTAATTTGATCGACACGTTTTCGGAATTTAAAGAGCTGAAGAATATTGACCGTCCTACCATGATGAGTGTTCTTGAGGATGTCTTCAGGTGAATGCTTGCAAAGAAGTATGGTTCGGCTGATAATTTCGACATTATCGTAAATATTGACAAAGGCGACTTCGAAATTTGGAGGAACAGGGTGGTGGTTGAAGATGATGCACTTACCGATCCAATAACACAGATACCCCTTTCAGAAGCAAAGAAGATCGACGACGACTATGAAGTGGGTGAGGAGGTTTCCGACGAAGTAAAATTCCTTGACTTTGGAAGAAGGGCTATACTGTCGCTGAGACAGAACCTTACGGCACGTAAAGGCGATTCGATAAGGGCTGTAGTAATAAAAGTTGAAATGAGGAACAACACTCCGTTCATTATCCTCAGCCGTACATCGCCTGTTTTCCTTGAGAGACTATTTGAACTTGAAGTTCCTGAAATATTTGACGGGCTTATTACAATTAAAAAGATCGTCAGGGTTCCGGGCGAACGTGCAAAGGTCGCTGTTGAATCCTATGATGAAAGGATTGATCCCGTTGGAGCCTGCGTGGGGATGAAAGGATCAAGGATCCACGGAATCGTAAGGGAGCTCCGGAATGAAAATATCGACGTGATAAACTTCACATCAAATAATCAGCTCTTCATCCAGAGAGCTCTTAGTCCTGCCAAGATCACCTCCATTAAACTCGTTGAGGAGACAAAGAAGGCTGAGATTTATCTCAAGCCCAATGAAGTATCGCTGGCTATCGGAAAAGGAGGGCTGAACATCAAGCTGGCAAGCCAGCTTACGGGATATGAGATAGATGTTTACAGGGAGCCGGGTGGAGAAGATGAAGAAGACGTCAACCTTGAAGAGTTCGGCGACGAAATTGAAGACTGGATAATTGAGGAGCTTAAAGCTATTGGATGTGATACCGCAAGAAGTGTCCTTAATCTTTCAATCAGCGACCTGGTGAAGAGAACAGACCTTGAGGAAGAGACAGTCAAGGAGGTAGTAAACATATTAAAAGCTGAATTTGAATAAATAATTTCTAAAACACATTTCAGAGGTTTTTAAACAGTCGAGGCATATTTATGACAGAAGACGTAAAGGCAACGAGATTAAGCAAAGCCGCCCATGAGTTCAATGTGGGGATATCCACTATTGTGGAGTTTCTTCACAAGAAAGGGTATGAACTTGATCCCAACCCCAACACAAAAATCCCCCACGAAGCTTATCTCCTGCTTGTTAAGGAATACAGTACGGATATCAGTGCAAAGAAAGAATCCGAGAAGCTCGCTCTGAAGGACCTGCACAGGAAAAAAGAGACGTTGTCAATTGACGATGTTTCGGAACAAATTACGACTGAAGAATCTGAAAAGGATGACGAAATTCTTGTAAAGGATTCTTCAGGAATGAATAAAAGCGTTGATTTAAAGACTGATATCAAGAAACCCGACATCACGCTTATTGGCAAGATAGACCTCGACAAGACTGTTAAACCTAAGGGTGTTCAGATTCATGAAGAGGCTGAAAAGAAACCTGTAAAGAAAGTTGCCGGATCTGAAGCAGCAGATAAAAAGAAGACTCCAGCCACTAAAGAACCCATCATTTCAGATGAGGCCGGCAAAGCTGCAGTTGACCTGCATATTGTCGGCAAAATTGACCTGGATACAGTAACCGGAGAAACAAAGACTGCTAAAAAAGAGAAGGAAGCAGGGAAGGATGAGGGACAAGAAATACCTCCAAAGGAAGAAGCAAAAAAACATTTAATAGAAGAACCTGCTGAAGAGCTGGCCGATGAAGAAGTATTACTGGAAGATATTATCGATAGTGCCACTCCTCTTGATCAGGAAGAAAAAGTAGTTGAATTATTCAGGCCCGGGTTTGAGAAATTGTCCGGTCCGACAGTGGTCGGTAAAATAGACCTCCCTGTTGAGGATAAGAAAAAACCTGCACCCTATCAGCCTGTAAAAATTAATGGCGATTCGGATTTCAGAAGAAAAAAGAGAAGAAAGAGGATTACAAAGGAGAAAGAGCAGGTACCTGTTGTGAAGCCTGATTCAGGAGACAGGAAGGATAAAACCGGGAAGAAGCCTTTGAAGAAAAGGCCTGTAAGAGTTGAGGTTGATGAAGAAGAGGTTCAGAAGCAGATCAAGGAGACACTGGCCAGGCTTACAACCAAGGGGAAATCAAAAGGGTCGAGATACCGCAGGGAGAAAAGAGATGCAATAAGCCAACAACGCCGTGAGGTAGAAG
>JAPLDY010000264.1 GCA_026391595.1 Bacteroidia bacterium | reverse complement strand
CACTATTTTCGTACGGCAAATCAAAAAAATGATTTGATTTTTGTAATTAATTAATTTTTAATCTGTTATGTCAGAAAGAGAGAGGATAGTACAGGTAAATATTGAGGAGGAGATGAAATCGGCATATATCGATTATTCAATGTCGGTTATAGTATCGAGGGCCTTACCTGATGTGAGAGACGGACTGAAACCGGTTCATCGTCGTGTACTGTACGGGATGTCGGAGCTTGGTGTTCTTTCAAATAAAAGTTACAAGAAGTCAGCAAGGATAGTGGGAGAGGTACTGGGTAAATATCATCCCCATGGTGACACTTCGGTCTATGATGCAATGGTCAGACTGGCACAGGAATGGTCAATGAGATACCCGCTGGTAGATGGACAGGGTAACTTTGGCTCAATTGACGGAGACAGTCCGGCTGCAATGAGATACACCGAAGCAAGGCTCCGCAAAGTAGCAGAAGAAACACTTGCCGATATTGATAAGGGAACTGTGGATTTCGTGCCCAACTTCGATGATTCACTCCAGGAACCTTCCGTACTGCCGACCCGTATTCCAAATCTGCTGGTTAACGGAGCCTCAGGAATTGCCGTAGGTATGGCTACAAATATGGCTCCCCATAACTTATCTGAAATCATTGATGCAACCATTGCTTATATCGATAATAATGATATCACAACCGACGAGATACTGAAATATGTCAAGGGACCCGATTTCCCGACCGGTGGCATTATCTATGGTGAACAGGGGATCCGTGAAGCATGTGAAACAGGCCGCGGAAGGATAGTAACAAGGGCCAAAACTGAAATAGAGATCACACATTCGGGAAGGGAATGCATTATCGTGACTGAAATCCCTTACATGGTCAACAAAGCCGAAATGATCCAAAAGATCGCAAATCTAATAAATGAGAAGAAGCTCGAAGGTATTTCATATATAAATGATGAGTCTGACAGGAACGGGATGCGTATTGTCATCATATTGAAAAAGGATGCAAGCGCAAACATAGTCCTTAATCACCTGTACAAATATTCATCGCTTCAAACTTCATTCAGTGTAAACAATATTGCACTGGTAAAGGGCAGGCCCAGGACACTCAACACTAAAGAACTGATCCACTATTTTGTCAAACACAGACATGATGTTATTCTGAGGAGGACAAAATTCGATCTCGATCAGGCTGAAAAAAGAGCACATATTCTTGAAGGGCTTATAATTGCAAGTGATAATATTGACGAGGTCATAGCTATCATCAAAGGCTCTAAAAACGCTGACGAGGCAAGGGAAAAGCTGATGAAAAGATTTGACCTCTCAGATATACAGTCAAGAGCAATTGTAGAAATGAGACTTCGTCAGCTTACAGGACTTGAGCAGGATAAGCTGAGGGCGGAATACAAGGAGGTTATGGATCTTATCGACTACCTGAAAAGTGTCCTCGGAAGTGTCGAACTGCAGATGAAAATCATTAAGGAGGAACTGCTTGAGATAAAGCAAAAATATGGCGATAAGCGTCGGACAGAGATTATTCCTAATGCAGAGGAATTCAATCCTGAAGACTTTTATGCCGACGACGAAATGGTGATAACCATATCGCATATGGGTTACATAAAAAGAACACCACTTACAGAATTCAGAAGACAGAACAGAGGTGGTACTGGCTCAAAAGGTGGTACTACCAGGGATGAAGATTTCATTGAACATCTGTATATAGCCACTATGCATAATACAATGCTTTTCTTTACAACCAAGGGAAAATGCTACTGGCTTAAGGTCTACAGCATACCTGAGGGATCGAGGATATCCAAAGGAAGGGCGATGCAGAACCTTATAAATATTGAACCGGATGATAACGTTAAAGCGTTCATTAATGTAAAAAACCTGAATGAACCGGAATACATTAATAATAATTATATCGTACTCTGCACCACAAAGGGAATAATTAAAAAGACTTCGCTTGAAGCTTATTCCCGACCGCGAGCTAATGGTGTAAATGCGATAACAGTGAGGGAAGGCGATGAGCTTCTTGAAGCAAAGATGACAAACGGAAGTCATCATATCATGCTGGCAATCAAATCGGGACGGGCAATCCGTTTTCCTGAATCATCAGTGAGGCCTATGGGTCGTACAGCATCAGGTGTTCGTGGAATTAGGCTGGCAAATGAAAAATCTGATATTGTCATTGGGATGATAACAGTTGAAAACAAGGAGAAAGATATTCTTGTTGTCGCTGAGAAAGGATATGGTAAAAGGTCCGACATTGATGAGTACAGGATCACAAACAGGGGCGGAAAAGGAGTGAAGACGATTAATGTTACAGAGAAGACCGGTTCGCTTATTGCCCTCAAGGATGTAACTGATAATCACGATCTTATGATCATTACGCAGTTTGGGAATATTCTCCGGAGCCCTGTTTCAGCATTAAGGGTAATGGGAAGAGCAACCCAGGGAGTAAGGCTGATCAATCTCAAGGAAAATGATATAATTGCATCGGTAGCCTGTGTTCTTGTAAATGAGGATGAAGAGGGAGAAAAACTTAATGGTGATGAAAATAATATTACCGGAGAGGAAATTGGCAAAGAATTTGAAGATTAATTTCTAATGTTATAAATTTGAAGCGTTTTTATTATGTTAATCAAATTAAAATTAAAATCATAAACATGAAAAAATCATTTCTGCTTTTAGCTGTCATTTGTATTTCACTTGGAGCTTTAGCACAAAAAGGTAAAGTAACATCGGCAAGCAGCTTTATGGATCAGGGCATGCTTGATAAAGCAAAAGAGTCTATTGATCAGGCACTTACAAATGAAAAATCGAAGAGCTGGTTCAATACATATTTTGTACAAGGCAAGCTTTGCCAGGCAATCTACCAGGCTGACAATCCAAAGTACAATGCACTTTATACGGATCCGCTTGCAGAAGCATATACTTCTTATGAGAAAGCAATGCAGCTTGATGTAAAAGGCGGTACCAAGAAGAAAATCATTGCCGGTATGGTTTACAATTCACTTGCCGGGGATCTTTTTTCCCAGGGAAGCAAGAAATTTGAAGCCAAAGATTATGAAGGTGCTTATAAGGCATTTGCTTTACAGATCAAAATAAATGAAAGCCCGATGTTTGCAGGAGGTATCGATACCCCGATGTATTTCAATGCCGGTCTGGCAGCACAGAATTCCGGAAAATATGCAGAAGCTATAAATTACTATAATAAATGCGGTGAATTGAAATATCAGGGAATAACTCCTTATTACCAGATCTATCAATGTATAATAGGGCAGGGTGATACAGCAAAAGCTGAAGCTTATTTGCTTGATCTTCCAAACAAGTTCCCGGGCGATAATACTATTAATTTCCAGCTTGCTGACCTTTACCTGAAAAGCAACAAACCAGAAGAAGCGCTTGTTTATCTTGCAAAAGCCAAGTTAGCAGATCCAGGTAATTACAGCCTTTGGTTTGCATCAGGTATAACTTACCTTAATCAGAATAAATTCGATGAAGCAATTACTGAACTGACGAAAGCTATTGAAATTAAATCAGATATTCCTGAACCGCACTATGCGCTTGGTGCATCTTATATAAACAAAGCAGCTGCTATGTTCATTAAGGCAAACGATATTATGGATGTTAATAAATATGAAGCTGCCATAAATGAAGCAAATGCAGTTTATGCCAAAGCTCTTCCTTACATGCAGAAATCATATGAGCTTAATCCAAATGACAAATACACAATGCTCAGCCTCAAGGAACTTTTCTACAGGCTTAAAATGACAAAAGAGTACGATGAGATCAAGGCTAAGCTCGATGCTCTGGACCAGAAATAATCTTAAAATCAGTATAATGGAAGAGGGATGCTTATTACGCATCCCTTTTTCTTTTAGTTGCTATGAAGAGGATGGAGGCACTTCTGACAGATAACCTTATTATATAGATTAATTAAATATTCTATTTGACATAATATTAATTATAGGAAAGACAAGCCCTTTAGAGCAAACTCGAACTTATTCAGACAGAACTCTGTGAGATTCTGCAGCTATCCTTTCCTTATTTCATCCTTGATCCTCTGGATGTGCCCGCGTCCTAAACCCTTTACTTCGCATCCCAGCTGGAAATATCTTTTGATCTTTTCATCAGAGAGAATTCCGAAACAATCAATGATCGCAGCAGGTTTCCCAATTGTTTTGACAACCTTATCAGGATCAAGATCAAGATATGCTTTGTGAGGTACTGCAATAATTACAGCCTGAGTATCATGAAGAGCCTTATCCAGATCCTGCTCAATATGGATTTCCTTCAGCTTCTCCTGGTTACGGAAAAAACGCGATTTACTTTCTCCTACAGCCGGATATGTATCCTGCTGCTCAAATTCCCACCAATGTTCCACATAAGGATCGTGGACCCTGATTTCCGCTCCCATTTCTGCCAGCTTCCTGATCACAATCTCTGATCCGCTGTAACGCGTATCCCCGACATCCTCTCGATATGCGGCACCCAGAACAAGTATATCGGCCGCAGCAATCGGTTGTCCCATATTGCGCAGTGCATCGCGGGTAAGCTGACCAACATGCAAACCGCGTGTATCATTAATGTCAATAGCCATAGGTGTAATCTTGAAGATATCTTCTTCAAAACCAAGTATATGCTTATAAGCCCAGACACCAAGACCACCGTCTTTTGGAAGACAGTAACCTCCAATACCAGGTCCCGGGAAGATAATATTACTATGCGTGGGTCTGACTTTTATGGCTTTAATCACTTTTACGAGATCGACACCATTCT
>JAPLDY010000228.1 GCA_026391595.1 Bacteroidia bacterium | reverse complement strand
AACATCCTGATATTAAGCCATATATACCATAATACAACCTATTGACTAAGTTGTAAAATTACAATTATTAAACGCCTGCTGCCGGGCTTTATTACTGATTTTATCAACATCCAAATATTATTTATCAATTCTTTCATTATTTTGCATATCAAATAAACCGGATATGCAGGAAACGCTTCCCCTTGACGTTATCATTGATCTTAAAGAATGCATTATCTGGCAGCAGGATCATCTGGTGCTTTCCGGTGTTAACCTGAGCGTCAGGAAAGGCGAATTCATGTATCTGGTCGGAAGGGTTGGGAGCGGTAAGACCAGTCTCATTAAGACCATTAATGCGCAGATACCCCTTAAGGAGGGATCAGGCATAGTAGCCGGCTATAATCTTTCAAACCTCAGGACGAAAGAGGTCCCTATGCTCCGCAGGAAGCTGGGTATAGTGTTCCAGGATTTCCAGCTTCTTATTGACAGATCGGTTCATGATAATCTTGAATTTGTGCTGAAGGCAACCGGCTGGAAAAATAATAATGAGATCGAGGCCCGCATTGGTGAAGTCCTGGAGAAGGTAGGTCTCGGATTGAAAGGCTACAAGATGCCTCATCAGCTTTCTGGTGGAGAACAGCAGCGTGTTGTTATAGGCAGGGCGCTGCTCAATGACCCGGAAATAATTCTTGCTGATGAACCAACAGGGAACCTCGATCCGGAGACATCGGAAGGCATCGTAAAACTACTTAAAGAGATCAGCTCTACCGGCAGAGCGGTCATCATCGCCACCCATAACCATACCATCATCAAGCGTTTTCCAGCACGAACCGTCAAGTGCGAAAACGGGAAGCTCGTAGAATTGAAGATGGATGAGGAGATAGAATTAGAAAGACTCTAGTTCAAAGTTCAGAGTTTTCGTTTCAATAGTTTATAAAGCAGGAATCCGGTAAAATACTGAAGGAGCACATAAACTAAAACTAAACCAAGAACACTATAAACAATTACTTTTGAAAATGTATCCCACCAATTGCCATACATCCGTAGTAAATTTTTATCAGTTATATGCAGAAACTTGTCATTGATTTTTGAATAAATCTCCGGATTTTGATCTTTCATTGAATTTACTGCTTCATTAGATATCCATTCCTGTCTTGCGCTAATCAGGTTCTTATCATCATT
This sequence comes from Bacteroidia bacterium, assembly GCA_026391595.1. Taxonomy (GTDB): domain Bacteria; phylum Bacteroidota; class Bacteroidia; order Bacteroidales; family VadinHA17; genus LD21. The sequence continues at coordinate 6,829 of JAPLDY010000228.1, read as the reverse complement.
AATATTCAATATATTAGTCACTATAGGGCCACTAAAATAAACTAATATAAAGAATGGTATTGATGCCAGAACTTCAAAACAGGTTTGGATAACTTCCTTTTTACCAAAAATACAGAATGCATCCTGAGGTGAATTTGCGCGTCTGAAAACAATTATACTTCCAAGCAGTACATCCCATACTGCAAAATAGAAGATCAAAATAGGCGTGCCAAATAGAAACGGTCTGAAAGCCTCATTTAATGTCAGGTTAGAGTTTTCCGGCTTTTTTAACCATAATACATAAAGAAATATAATAATCAGTAAGAATGGGAATACACCATACCATATCTTCTTTGCTTTCATTTCCGTGAATTTCTCTTTAATAAACCTGGAAGGAAGATCATACTTGGTAATCCTGGCTCCATATGATCTTAAATACCATACCATGATAATTAATATGAAGAATGGAATGAATATCAGCAGAAAAAATAATGCATATCTTTTTAGTATAGAATGAAAAGCGCTCCCGATCATCTCAGTGGTAATCAAATATATTTCATCTGATATTACAGTGTTATGAATGTTTTCATTCAACTCAGTCTTTACTTTAGCATTATAAGTTTTAGAACTTGCTACATCACTAATGTAAAATACTGCATAAAATATGAGCAAATAAATCCCGAAAATAATGCCTAATCTGATCTTCATTTTTAGATCCCTTTTCCGAAATTCGGATTGAATAATGTTCAGGATCTTTTCCTGAGAGAATCTTATCTTCTCCTTGCTCTTAATCGTACTCTCCTCAGATGTCTCTTCAATGATACCTTCTCTTATCAGCTTCTTATATGAACTTTGGGGTCTGGGGTCATAGATCAGCTTCTCAAGCTCCTTTTTTTCCTTATCCGCCATCTTCCGCTTGAATCTTGATTTAGTCTCAGCGTAAAGGAGATCATCTATCGTAAGCTCAGTTTTTCTAAGCTGAGACATCCGTTCAAGTAAAGCAAAAAGTACTGTTTTCTTATCCTTCTCTTCAGTAATTCTCGCTTTGGCATATTGCCGTTCAATCTTTGATCTCGTCAGGTTAGGAATTTCCTTCCCATTGTAAGTCACAAGTGCCAGTCTCAGAAAGAAAGGATTGCAAAGTACCTCTTTCGTTTTTTCAGACAACTGATCAAAAGAATTCTGAACAGCCATTGAAGGGAAGCTGGATTTCGCTTTCTCATATATATCCCTTGCTTCTCCAACCGAAAGATTTCCAAGCATAATTTTTGGGAAGCTTTCTTCTGTATCGCCCCAGTAAAGCTTTTCCTTAAGCATATCAGATGCAGAATTTTTTTCTGGAAAATCAACACTCCAGAGATCGCTTCGCGTCGTTACCAGACATTTCAGGTATGGGTTGTAAAGGTTAAGGATGATGATAAGACTGTTTATCTCTCTCCACAATCTGCTCCTGTTCTCATTTCCCGTTCCTGTAAATTCGTTTACAGCATCGATCACAATAATGAATTTCTTTGGCTTTTCATCACCTCGCAGGCTGATATTCTGCTTTTGAATATTGTCCAGGCAATCCTTCAGAGGAGAGCCCAGGTTTAGCTCCTTTTCAATAATACCGGTTATGTCAGAATCGCTCAGCTTTGAGGCTTCAAAAAGAAGGATATGATCGCCTTTTGCCTTTCTTTGAACGCACCAGTTAGTAATAAGACTTGTCTTGCCTGTTCCGGTTTTTCCTGAAATGACACATCCGGGCAGGTCGCTTTCAAGCCAGGTATCCAGATGTTTTGATACAGTTGGCCTGTCAAGGTAAATTTCAGGAATATATTTCAATGCATCACGGTAGTCGCTGATTGTCTGATTTGTAATCCTGTCAATTCTTTCAGAAAATATTTTCAGGGTGAGGCTCCCGGCTGTAACTACTTCTTCCTTAAGTGTTTTGGCTTCAATTAATTTAGATAGAATTTCGAATTCATCCTTCAGCTTGAAGAAATTATCGCCCTGCAGGTAAAAAAGATATTTATTCCTTATCTCCTCGAGAAATGCGACATCTGCATTGCTTTTTGAGTCTTCTGAAGAAGTCACTATTATAGGGTAGAGTCTTATAAAAGATCCGCTGGCTTCATGCCATAAAATAGTATTTGCATTTTCCGTGTCTGAAGGCAGACTTTGAGTTTCAAGCGAACGATTGTCGAATGAATGAAAAGGATCATGCGGTATAGACCTGTACAGTAACCTTGGTGTGAAAATACCCTTGATTATTATTACGAGAGCCTTCCATATCAGGAAATAGTCCTGAAAAAGCTCTTTTGCCTTATCGCCAGTGAAGCTCCTGCTGTGTGCAAAACGGTTTCTTACCGAGATAAGGGCATCTGTATACTCAAGCCTGTTTTCATTGTCAGGCACTTTCACCAGTGGCCTGCTCTTTTCATTTAAAACCGCATTTAACACTTTTATTGTTTCAGGAGATATTGCCCTGGGCGCATGTTCCATGAAATAATCTGAGGCAATCCTTGCAAAACCTATCCATTTCCCGGGACCCGGTTTTTTTACCATATTCAGTAAACAATCAGTCACCTCAAAAGAAGGTTCATGCTTGCTTTCAAGATATTCTCCGCTTAAAATAAGTGCTATATACTGATATGTCCAGGGAATAAGCGAAAGACATAACACCTGCAATGATTTCTCAAAATCGGTCTCAGTTTCAAGTAATCTGTAAGCGTCATAAACCGGTAAAGGCAATGAGTTTAACAGTTCCTCATCCAGTTCTGTTCCTGAGTTCTGCGGGTTTAATTTCTTGTCCAGCTCGATCATTGCAGCAGGTTTTAGAAAATATCAAGTCAATTTATTTAAGCATCCTTACCGGCCATGGCAGGCGGTTTCTATAGATACTGTAATAAGGTACATTAATGCTTCCGAACGATTCCATGAAAGAAGCTATTGAAGGAATCGACGATCCCGCAAAGTCGAGAATGGTCCTGGTACCGGCCGATTCTTTAATTAACTCATTAACAATGTGATATCCAATCCGTTTCTCACGGCTTTCCGGTGTGTTCACAACAAAAAGCATTGTCGTTCTTCCTTTTATTTCAACCAGGAAGATTCCATATATGAGCTTCTTCTTTGATTTCCTTACTCCCAGGATCTGTCCTTTTTTATTCCTTATGCAGAAATTCATAAGTGCATTCAGACGATCGTAATCGCGCGGTTTTATACCTCTGACATCAAGTCCCCTGTTTTTCTGAAACAGTCCGATAAGTTCCTCTGGTGCTATGTCAGATACTAACTCCGGTTTCTTCTTTTCCGCCTTGTCAATGTTACGGGTGCAGTGTGTGGAAAAGCTGCTCCTTAGCTTTTCATATGGTTTTGAGAGATCGAGTTCAAAGTTTGATTTTAACCTCACCTTATACCTGTCGTTATCAATCCTCTGACCGACATTAAGATCGATAAGACGGAAAAAATCCGGCATGTACTCAATGAATTCGTTAATCGCTTTCTGCTGCGGCTTGTCGGGTGAGAAAGCACCAAGCTGCTGCAGAAAGTTAGGAGTTGCAACATATTGTATACCGTATTTTTTGGAACACGGTATCGGAAATACGGAATCATAGTCGTCATCCACCATGGCCTCCCATCCGGGAGCCATAATATCGAGATACCATGAGAAGGCATAAGGACGGACCCGGGGAGAGAGCTTTATGCAGTTATCCCACTGCTCACGGTCTATCTCATTATTTTTCAGATATACTATCATGATTGTTGTTCTTTCAGCATACGTTCAAATAGTTTTCTCCACCCCGCCCATTCAGGGGTTTCCAGCAATGAGGTATTGTGCCACAGGCTTACGAAAAGACCACCCACCTTCCTGGTTTCATTCATCAGCCTGAAAATGACTTCACCGGCAGATTCATGATCAAGTTTTTTGTATTGGAACAAGGTGCCATCCATAACCTGGAAGGGTACTATCTTTAAACCGGTCTGCCTTTCTTCAGCCAAATCGTAAAAGAAATATGGCCGTGCTATTCCTGCCCTGAAACCAGGCTCCTCAGGAAATCCCATTGAGTAATCTTCGGTTATTCCCAGTCTGGCAAGATTCCTGTATGAATCAGGCAAGAACAACCTGATGAAATGATAACGGCCGGCGGTTATCTCTTTTCCTGTAATTGCTTTGAGGCGGGAAAATTCAGCTTCCATCAATCCATACTTATCTGCAGCAAAGTAGGAAGGATGAATTCCAAAACTGAACCTTGATGCGATTCTGTTGATCAGGTCGCGATATTCCCGGCTTTTCCATGAAGGATTCTTATCATATTTCGAATGATCTCCTGTAGGGAAAAAGAATCTGGTATCGGGTTTGTATTTTTCAATATTCTCCAGTATGTAATCATAAACCTCATAGGGATCCTTCAGCTCATGTTTCACCACTCTGTACCTGTCGGAGACATGATGCTTATTATTGGTAATATCGCGGAAAAGCCCTGCTACACTAGTCAGAATATTCTTCCCCAGGTAGGCATAAGGTTGATCTGAGTCAATTGTGAGAAGAGCCCTGAACTCGTTTCGTCTGAAAGCAAGTGTCGGATATTTTTTAAGGAATGACTTTGAAAATTCTTTGGCCCACAGATCAACCACAGGTCTCTCAAGAAATCCATTTTTATATGCCAACGATGAGGATGCCCTGAACCTGCCGTGCTCATCAGGCTGATGATCAGGATATTCCTCATACCTTGTCACCATATAGAAAGAAGCTGCAAAAATATCGAACGGGAAATCCGAACCGTCGTTTGTCTGGAAGAAGACAGGCAGGTTGTTCCATGTACTTATAGTAATCTCCCTTATGTTGATTCCCGACTCAAAAAGCAGTGAGCTGGGACTGATCCTGAAAGAGCCCTTAATGTTTTCTTCCGAATAGTTTATAACCGGTGACTTCCCAAGCTTCCTGCGGTCAGTAACTACCTCCCAGGGTAAACCAAGAATATCACCTATGATGATTCCGGCACTATAACAAAGGCGCGATGTGTTCTCACGTGCGAATATTTTTACTTTCGGGAAGGTCATGTAACAAATTTAAGCATTTAATTGATTACATTTGCGCCCCTTATGAAGATGAAAAATTTTGAAGATATGGGATTTACCCCCGGTATCCTGAAAGCGATCAGTGAACTGGGTTTTGAGATGCCAATGCCTGTCCAGGAAAATGTAATCCCCCTGATGCTTGGTGAAGATTGTGATATAATTGCTCTTGCACAGACCGGGACCGGAAAGACAGCTGCATTCGGACTTCCGCTCGTACAGGCTACGGAAACGGAATCAAATGATGTTCAGTCACTTATTTTATGTCCTACCCGCGAATTATGCATGCAGATAACCAACGATCTCGCTGATTATTCGAAGTACGTTGGGAAACTGAAGATCCTGGCAGTATATGGGGGTGCAAGCATTGATAATCAGATAAGAGCTCTCAAAAAAGGAGTTCATATCATTGTTGCGACACCGGGCAGGCTGATCGACCTTATAGGACGCGGAGCCGCTAAGCTTAACCACGTATCGGCAGTTATCCTCGATGAAGCTGATGAGATGCTTAATATGGGATTCCTGGACAGTATTAATGAAATTCTAGAAGAGGTTCCTGCCGGAAGAAGGACATTGCTCTTCTCGGCAACAATGTCAAATGAGATTGCATCCATTGCCAGAAAGTACATGTCTGATCCTGTTGAGATCACTATCGGTACAAAAAACGCTTCTGCAGAAAATGTAAGTCACAATTATTATCTGGTTCATTCAAAGGATAAATATAAAGCACTCAAGCGCCTGGCAGATTCAGAACCCGACATCTACGGAATAATATTCTGCCGTACACGCAAAGAGACCCAGGAAATTGCATCGAAACTTATTGACGACGGTTATAACGCTGATGCCCTCCATGGTGATCTTTCGCAGGTTCAGCGAGATACTGTAATGCAGAAATTCAGGGTGAGGAACCTGCAGCTTCTTGTTGCCACAGATGTTGCTGCCAGAGGCCTTGATGTAGACGATCTCACTCATATAATAAATTACAGCCTTCCAGATGATCTGGAAGTATATACCCATAGGAGCGGACGTACCGGCCGAGCCGGTAAAAAAGGTATCTCGGTCTCGCTGATCAGTCCCAGGGAAAAAAGTACCATACATCAGGTTGAAAGGAAAGTAAAGAGGCCTTTTAAAATGATGCAGATCCCTACCGGAAGCGAAATATGCAGCAAGCAGTTGCTTCACTGGGTGAAAAAACTTGAGATGGTAGAAACCGAACACCAGGAGATTGACAGATTCCTTCCTCAGATTGAGGAAAAATTGTCAGGACTTGACAAGGAAGAGCTTCTCAGACGGGTGGTCTCTCTCCAGTTTGACAAATTCCTCGATGATTACAGGTATGGAGAAGATCTTATCTCCCCATCAGGAGACAATGAAGAGAGCTTCAGGGGAAGGAATAAAAAAGGATCTGAAAGAAGGTTCGAGGGAAATTATACCAGACTTTTCATAAACCTCGGGAAGACTGATGGTTTTTATCCGGAGCAGCTTATAAGCCTGGTAAATAAAAATACAAACGGACCTAAGGTGCAATTAGGGAAGATAGACCTCTTGAAAACATTTTCATTTTTTGAGGTCGAAGCTGATCATGCCGATGAGATCATTAATGCACTTAACAATGCCAGGTTCAACGACCGCCGTGTGGCCGTGGAACCTGCTCAGGAAAAATCTGAGAGCCACAGGGAAAGCGAAAGACAGGGAAAAGAAAAAGGAAAAAGAAAAGAAAAATGGTCCGACCAAAGAGCAGAAAAAAGATCTGAAAGAAAAGACTGGAAGAAAAAAAGTAAAAAGTCTA
>JAPLDY010000059.1 GCA_026391595.1 Bacteroidia bacterium | reverse complement strand
TGAAGAGGGAAGCCTGGTTATCGAAAAGGACGTGGAGGATATTCATTCACAGATTGAGAAGGAGATGGGCTCGATACTGGGTACAACCGGCAAGAAGATACATACCGGGAGGTCGAGAAACGACCAGGTACTTGTCGACATAAGGCTTTATACCAGGGAGGAGATCGACAAGCTTGCTGTACTTATAAACAGGCTTTTTACGCGTCTTCAGTCGCTTAGCGACCAGTACAAGGATGTGTTGCTGCCAGGTTACACCCATATGCAGCCAGCCATGGTTTCATCATTCGGGTTATGGTTCGGAGCCTATGCCGAATGCCTTTCCGACGATCTTCTGGTTCTTTCAGGAGCAAGGACCCTGAACAACCGCAATCCTCTCGGAACCGCTGCCGGCTTCGGCACAACGCTTCCCTTAAACAGAAAGCTTACATCCGAATTACTTGAATTTGATGACTTGCTTTACAACTCGGCTTATGCGAGCCTGAGCAGGGGAAAGGTAGAGCTGGCCATCGCATCTGCGCTGGCCTCACTTGCCCAGACTCTGTCGAGGTTTTCAATGGACGTCTGTCTGTATATGAGTGCTGAGTTCAGGTTCATCGACTTCCCCGACGAATATATTACAGGGTCAAGCATCATGCCGCAAAAGAGAAATCCGGATGTATTTGAGCTTATCAGGGGCAGATCGAATGTGATCCAGACTTTACCAAATGAGATTACCATGCTGACATCGAACCTGCCGTCGGGATACAACCGTGATCTTCAGCTGCTGAAACAGCTTGTGTTTGATGCTTTTAACGAAATGCAGGAATGCATAGAGATCATGCTTTTAATGCTGAATAATATAAAAGTGAGGAAGAACATTACCGAAAATCCGCTTTACAATACAATATTCAGCACTGAAGAAGTTAACCGACTTGTTAAGCAGGGGATCCCGTTCAGGGACGCCTACAAGGCAGTATCTGATTTGGTTAAGAACTCATCATTTTCGAGGACATCGGTAAATGATTATGTCCATGAGGGAAGCATTGGCAATCTTTGCAACGAAGAGATTGCCGCGATATTCCATGAAAGGCTGAAATGCTTCAAAAACAAATCGGCTGCTGAAATGGCAGAGAAGATGATGGGGTATGTCAGATGACCCCCCAACTCCTCCCGATACGTTTTCGCTCCGCTCAAACTATCGGGACAGGCTCTAAAGGGGGGCTAAAATCCATTACAAATTTAGATTTGTGACCGGTTTTGTGCCCCCTTTAGGGGGCGAGCCACGCGTCAGAGTGGCTGGGGTTTTTTAGCCTTTTTGATATTTTCTATAAATACATCGAACAGATAATCCGTATCTGTCGGACCTCCTGATGCTTCAGGGTGGAACTGTGTCGAGAAGAAAGGTTTTGATTTGTGCTTCATACCTTCGTTGGTCTTATCGTTTATGTTAATGAAGAGCGGATCCCAATCTTTTGTGAGGGTTTTATTATCGACTGCAAAGCCGTGGTTCTGGGATGTGATATAAGCTTTATTCGTACCGACCTGAATTACAGGCTGGTTATGGCTTCTGTGTCCGTATTTCAGCTTATATGTATCGGCCCCTGAAGCAAGAGCCATGAGCTGGTTACCGAGACAGATCCCGAAAACAGGTTTATCTTTTTCAAATGAGCTTTTAATATTGCTGATCGTTGCATCACACATCTTCGGATCACCTGGCCCGTTTGAAAGGAAGAGGCCGTCGAAATCCTCCTGATGATAATCATAATTCCAGGGAACCCTGATAATAGTCGTATCGCGTTTCAGCAAGTTCCTGATGATATTGTACTTCACACCACAATCAACAAGCACTATCCTGTATTTTCCGCTGCCATAGGTCTTTTTTTCGCTGGTGCTTACCTCTGCGACCAGATTGACTTTGTTAGGATCATAAAAAGATATTTCTTCCCCTTCAGGTTCAACCTTTCCAAGCATTGCCCCCTTTTCGCGGATCCTCTTTGTAAGCGCCCGTGTATCAATCCCATACACTCCCGGGATCTTGTTTCTTTTAAGCCATTCGTCAAGACTCTCGGTTGCATTCCAGTGGCTGTATTCAAAAGAATAGTCCGATACGATCAGTCCTGAAATATGGATCGAAGATGATTCATAAAACCGGAAAAGGTCATTCTCTTCACTTTTCCCCGGCGCCCCGTAATTACCCACCAGGGGATATGTAAGGCAGAGTATCTGTCCGCGGTATGAAGGATCGGTAAGACTTTCAGGATAGCCTGTCATTGCCGTGTTGAAGACAACCTCGCCTGCAGCAGCAACGGGTGCACCGAACGATTTTCCCTGATATACCGTTCCATCTTCCAGTGTCAGCCGCACTTTGATCTTATCTGTCATCCGTTATTGGTTCTTAATTCGTTGGTTTGAATGTTCGATGGTTCTTACTTCTTTATTATTTGTGTTACAGCGTTATCCATTTGTTCCAGTGCCTTCATAACCGTAGCGCGTGTTGTCCCGAGGTTCATTCTCATGAATCCTTCACCTCCGGGGCCGAATGCAGAGCCTTCATTCAAACCTACTCCTGCCTTTTGAACAAAAAAGTCCTGCAATTCTTTACCTGTCATTCCCAGTTTTCTGCAATCGAGCCATATCATATATGTGGCTTCAGGCTTAACAGGTACTATTTCCGGAATATGATCATGACAGTATTTTTGAACATATCCCACATTTCCATTCAGGTATTCCATAAGTTCATCAACCCATTCTTGACCTTCAGCATATGCAGCCATTGATGCAATATTACCAAAGATGTTCCCATTTCCCACATGCAGGCTGTCAATTCTTTTATTGAAATATTTTCTGAGTATGGGGTTTGAAATAATAACTGATGATGTCGAGAGGCCTGCAAGGTTAAAGGTTTTACTGGGAGCTATGCATGTGACTGTGATGTCTGAAATCTCTTCCGATATTCCCGCTACCGGAGTATGCGTAAAACCCGGAAGGAGGAGGTCACAATGTATTTCGTCGGAAAGAATGAGTATTTTATTCTCTTGGCATATTCCGGCAAGGGTCTGTAGTTCCTCAGGAGTCCATGCCCGTCCGACCGGATTATGAGGGTTTGAAATGATGATCATTTTTGTATTATCGGAAACGGACTTTTTCAGAGATTCGAAATCCATGGTCCATCTGCCATCTTTTTCAGAAAGCTGGTTATATACGATATTACGGCCATGGTTTTCAACTGCGGAAAAAAATGGTGTATACACCGGTGGCTGGACAATAACCGAATCTCCCGGGCGTGTAAAAGCAAGAGTGCAAAGGTTAAGTGCGGGAACGACACCCGGGCAGAAACATATCCATTCCTTGTCGACCTGCCATTTATGCCTGACAGCCAGCCATTTAACTATCGAGCTGAAATACCCGGACGGACGGTATGAGTATCCGTATAATTCATGGTCGACACGTTTGCGGAGTTTATCAACAACAAAGCCGGGTGTTTTGAAATCCATATCCGCCACCCACATAGGGATGACATCCTTTCTGCCAAATGTCTCTTCCCGGAGATCGTATTTTATACAATCGGTTCCCTCTCTCCGGGCAGTTTCATCAAAATTCCATCTCATGGGAATGAATATCAATTCAGGGGCTCAAAGATATAAAATAAAGCTTGGAGTGACTAAAGTGCCTAAAGTACTTAGAGTTAGTAATAAAACTAAAACTTTAAGTACTCTAAACTCTAGCTCACTCCAAACTATAGCATACTCCAAACTTTATTTTTTGCATTTTGGACACTACCACTATATTTTCAATATTATTTATTAATTTTATCGGCAATTAATGATAGTTACAAATAAATAAGAATTGGTATGAAAAAGGCAATTGCAATATTGATAATCCCGACACTTTTGATTGGCTTTTCCGGCCTTACCGGTTGCAGACAAAAATCAGCAAAGAAAGAACAGAAAAAAGTTGAACTGGAACAGGTTGATACTCTGTCAAAAAAAATTGAAGAGAATGTATATCCCCTGCCTACTTCTGCTGAAGTTATCAAAATGCTTTATGACCTTGAAGTCGGATATCAGTTTGGCATTACCAATCCGAAAGAAAATGCAACCAGATACATTAGCAGCACTTCGAGGGCTACAAATATGGGAGTGTTCGGAGCAGATCTAAGCTATTGTTCGGTATATAATATAAACCAGGAAGTGAGTGATTACCTGGTTGCGATCAGAACTATTGCCAATGAGCTCAATATGTCGCAAATATATGATGAGACCCTTTATGAAAGGATCAAGACTAACTTCGACAACAAGGATGAGCTTGTGAAGATACTTACAGATGCTTTCAACCGGACCTATAATTACCTTAGCGAAAATGAACAGCAGAATCTTGCCCTCCTGGTTGTAGGAGGCGCATGGGTTGAGGGAATGTACCTTACATGCAACATCTCAGAAGCTGCTTACCAGGTAGCCGGGATCTCTAAAAATCTGATTGAACAGAAGAAATCATTCGATCTTTTCATGGAAATTACAAAACCCTATGAAACTGATCCGGGGATAGCAGACTTTTTGAAAAAGCTCGATCCAATAAAGAAAGTTTATGCAGGATTAAGTACCAGCCTCACCATGCAGAATATTATGGATATTACGAAAGCCATAAATGAGGTAAGAGCCCAGTTAGTACAGTAATATTTTACCGTATATTTGACCGCAAAGTTTGATTCTTTGCGGTCTTTTTTTTACTGGATATTTTTATGAGGGAATCCGTATTATTAGCACTGATCCACATTTTTGCGATTGTATCCACCGTTAACCCTGCTGGTATTACATCACGCGGACGCAAGATACTGCGACTCTATCTGAGACGTTATCTCAACAGGGAACTTGAAGAAGAATACTATGCTCTTTTTGAAAATAACCTCGAGTTTTATTCGAATGAATTAAAAAGCATCGACCGTGCAGAACTTGCAGATGAGGATTCCCTGATCTCCTTTCAGATCACAAACATCTGCAGGCAGATAAAGAAAGGCCTTTTTCTTGATGAACGGATGCTGGTATTCCTGCAGCTTATAGAATTTGCCTTTGAAGACGGTATGATCTCCGACCAGGAAAAAACCATAATCGACATTGTTGCCAAAACCTTCAATATCTCAAAAAAAGAATACGATAATGCCTCGGCATTCATGATTGGCAGGACCTTTGACGAGATATCACCTGAATGTGTGTTAATTATTGAAAGCGATGCGCCGGAAGCATCAGGCGAGGGAACATTCAGGAATTATGAAAAATGGCGCCACATCAGGATAAAGGGATTTAAGGGGCAGCTAATGGTGCTTTATATAGAAAGTACCGGGACTCTCCTTTTAACATATGACGGTTCGCTCGCCCTCTATTTCAAAGGTCGCGACATCATTGCCTGCCGGCCATATCTTTTGGAACGCGGAGTAAATATCAAAGGTTTAGGCATTGAGCCGATCTATTATTCCAAGATATACAAGAAGTTTGTTTCGAGGAATTTCCACGAGAAAGTTGTTTTTGAAGGGCATGACATTGAGTACCAGTTTAAAAATTCGGATAACGGTATCCGGAAAATGAACTTCAGAGTCGAATCAGGAAACATGATCGGCATAATGGGTGGCAGCGGCGTCGGTAAAACTACCATGCTGAACCTTCTTCATGGCAAGATAAAACCTTCCGGAGGCCACGTTTATATTAACGGTTATGACATTCATTCTGACGCTGGCAGGATAAAAGGCATAATCGGATATGTACCCCAGGATGACATGCTGATTGAAGAACTGACTGTCTATCAGAATCTTTATTTCAATGCACGTCTCTGTTTTGGAGATTATACAAAGGAACAGCTGAAAGAGACCGTGGAGAAGGTTTTAGTGGACCTGGATCTGTACGAAATAAGGGATCTGCAGGTTGGGGATTTAATGAATAAAAAAGTAAGCGGCGGTCAGCGCAAAAGACTTAATATAGGTCTTGAGCTGATGAGAGAACCGGTGGTGCTCTTCATTGATGAACCTACGTCAGGGCTCTCTTCCTTTGATTCCGAGAAAGTTATGACTCTCCTGAAAAACCAGGCTCTCAGCGGGAAGCTTGTCTTTGCCAATATACATCAACCATCTTCGGATATACTCAAGATGTTCGACAGGCTATGGATTCTCGATAAGGGAGGTTTCATGATCTATGACGGCGATCCCGTGGAAGCACTTGTTTATTTCAAGACAGAAACCTCACAGGCCAATGCAGCTGAAAGCGAGTGCCCCAATTGTGGGAACATAGAAACGGATAATGTTCTTCATATCGTTGAGGTCAAGATGATCGACGACGAAGGACTACCCGGGAAAGAACGACAGGTGAGTCCGAAGGAGTGGTACGAAAAATACAGGAAAAAGATGATGCCTGCATCTTCCCCGGCGCCTGAAAAAACAGAGGTTTCTGCCAGCAGTTTAAAGATTCCTGAAATATCAAGCCAGATCAGGACGTTCATCAAGCGAAACCTTACGCGCAAGCTGGCCGACAAGCAATACATGACAATAAACCTGCTTGAGGCCCCTCTGCTGGCTCTGATCCTCGGATACATTTCAAAATATTGCGAAGATGGAGTTTATCTTTTCTCAACTAACATAAATTATCCTGTCTTTCTCTTCATGTCCATAATTGTAGCCCTGTTCATAGGGCTCACAGTGAGTGCGGAAGAAATTTACAGGGACAGGAAAATACTTGAGAGAGAGAAGTTTCTGAGCCTTAGCAGGTTAAGCTATCTGTTGTCAAAGATCAATTTTCTTTTTACTCTTTCAGCAATACAGACGTTGTCTTTCGTATTGGTTGCCAGTCTGATCCTGGAGGTGCGTGGAATGCTCCTGGAGCAATGGCTTATCCTTTTTTCGGTAGCCTGCTTTGGCAATATTCTCGGATTGAACATTTCTGCAGGCATGCGGAGCGCTGTCAGCATCTATATTCTTATACCTCTTTTACTTGTGCCTCAGCTGATCCTCGGCGGTGCCATGATAAAATTTGATGATCTCCATAAAGCTTTTACCAGAAAAATATATGTGCCGGTTATCGGCGATATTATGGCAACACGTTGGGCATATGAAGCATTAAGTGTGGAACAGTTTAAGGCCAATGGATATGAGAAGCCATTCTTTGTCTATGATATGAAATTAAGTCAGAATGAATGGAATGCGTCTTTCCTCATTCCAACGCTTAAGGTGAAGGTTGATGAATGTTCTGCTGCCGGCAAAGATCCTCAATACAAGGAATTCTCAGAGAACAACTTCAGAAAACTGAATTTTCATATCAGGGAACTTGCGGGAATAACGGGAATAAAACCGGGGACATGGATGAGCGAGCTGAACTATACAAGCTATAATGATATTGCAGGTGATGAAGCCAAGCAATATCTCGATAGCGTAAGGATAGTACTCCGGAAGGAGATAAATGTGTGGACTGTAAGGCGCGATTCGGTTTACGAGGTAAAGGCCAGTCAAATTGGCGAAGGTAAGTTCCTCCGCCTCCGTGAGACAGATTATAATGACCGTCTGGCAGATATCGTCCTTAATCGTCTTGCAACCAGTAAGATATACGAATCAGACAGAAAGCTGATCCAGAAGGCCGATCCGATATTTATGCCGCCGGGATCTAAATACGGCAGGGCCCATTTTTATGCACCATACAAGCTTCTGGGAAATCTGAAGATAGGGACACTGATCTTCAATGTGGCAACCATTTGGCTCATGACGATAGGATTATTCGTTACACTCTATTTTAACTTCCTGAAGGGGTTCATAGTCTGGCTTGAAAAGTTCAAGCTGCCTATATGGAGAAAATTCGGAAGGGACCTTCTTCAGAAGTAAGTCTTTTAATTTCTAAAAGCCGGATCAATGAACAGGGTAAAGGCAAAAAAGAATCTTGGCCAGCATTTTCTGAAAGACAGGGGCATTGCATCCATGATTGCAGAGTCGCTTACAGGCCAGGGTTATTCTTCGGTTCTCGAGATAGGTCCGGGAACAGGCATACTTACAGGTTTCCTGATCGACAGGCATTTTCCTGATTTCAGGGTTATCGAAATTGATAACGAATCAGTTCATTTTCTGAGAGAGAATTTTCCGGATCTGAAGGAAATAATCAGAGGTGATTTTCTTACAATGGATCTTGAAGAGAAATTTTCGGACAGCATGGCGGTGATAGGCAATTTTCCGTACAATATCTCTACACAGATTCTCTTCAAGGTTCTTGAGCACCGGGAAAGAGTTGTTGAGGTGTGCGGGATGTTCCAGAAAGAGGTGGCGGAGAGGATCTGTGCGTCGCCGGGGAACAAGACTTATGGCATCATTAGTGTCCTGTTGCAGGTATATTATAATACAGAATATCTGTTTACAGTACCGGAACATGTTTTTTCACCTCCTCCTAAAGTAAAATCAGGAGTCATAAGGTTAAGACGGAACAGCATAACCGAAATAGGTTGCGATGAAGCACTATTCTCCAGGGTAGTAAAGGCTGGCTTTAACCAGAGGAGGAAAACATTGAGAAATTCCATCAAATCGGCTTTCAGTCTGAAAAGGGAGGATTACAGAGATTTCGGGCTCAGACCCGAGCAGCTATCTGTAAAACAGTTTGTTGAACTTACAAACTGGATCGAAGAGAACCGTATTCTAGGTGAATGAATAACCTATAGCATCAACAGGATTCATTTTGGCAGCTGAATATGCTGGAGCATATCCGGCAATAATCCCTATTAATCCGGAGATAACAACAGCAAGGATCACATTGGTAAAGGTCAGGTACATATTCAGTTCATAGATGTAGTTTATGAAAAGCGTTGCAATAAATATTAAAAATACACCAACCAGGCCTCCAATAATTGAAAGAAGTACCGACTCGATAAGGAACTGGAACAGGATAAATGAGCGTTTAGCCCCAAGCGCTTTTTGAATGCCGATTATATTGGTTCTTTCCCTTACTGATACGAACATTATATTTGCTATCCCGAAACCTCCCACAAGGATCGAAAATCCGCCTATAAGCCATCCGACTATATTTATAATCCTGAAAACGCTTTCAAATCCCTGGGTGATCATACTGGCCTTGTTGATCGAGAAATTTGAGGTTTCCTCAGGCTTGAGCCTTCGGGCAGCCCTTAAAACCATTGTTATGTCATCAATCAGTTCTTGCACCGGGACCTTATTTTTTGCCTTGATCATAACAATAGAGTTCAGAAACCTGCTCCTCATATTTATGAAATTCCTGCCATAGTTGTAGGGAACAACAGTCCCTTCATCCATTCCGCTGTCTGAAATGCCTCCTTTCCCTTCCTTTTTGAATACCCCGATAACGTTGGTCTTATGGCCTCCTATAATAATCTGTTTGCCTATGGGATCTGCCTTTTCAAATAACCTGCTGGCAACCTCATATCCTACTATTGCAACATTTTTTCCTGAAGATGATTCCTCAGGTGAAAAATATCTTCCCTTTTCTATTTCAAATGATCTGAGATTCTCAAATTCGTGGGTCACTGCCAATACAGCCGCTTCATTTGCCTGGTTCTTCCTGTACTTAAGGTTCTGTGGCTGATAAACATAGAAACATGCAGCCTCGGCTTTGGTGGCATTGTCAATGACTGCTTCATAATCATTTGCCGAGATCGCCGGCCATTTTATTATATCCCACCAGGCCATGTTCGGATCAAACGACCATGGCCATTTCTGGACATAGATTACATTCTCACCAAGTGTCGATATTGAATCACGAACGGATTTTCCCATCCAGTCGATCACTGTGAAAACGGAAATTATGGAAAATATGCCTATCGTGATGCCAAAGAGTGAAAGAAAAGTTCTTAACTTATTAACAACCACTGAGTTAATGGCAAACAAAAAACTCTCTTTTAACAGCCTGAAAAACATTCTTCAAAGTTTACAAACGAAATTGAGGATCAAAGATAAGAAAAATCATAAGTCAGGAGATTAAAATTTTCTTAATTGCATGGTCGCTGAGAATCATGTTTGCAATATGTTGAGGTTAATAAAAAAATATATACTTTTAAACGCCTGAAAAAACCTGTCAGGCTATCAAAAAAATTAGTCTATGGGTGAGAAGAAAATAAGGAGTGCTTTAATATCGGTTTACTCTAAGGACGGACTTGATGAAATTGTAAGAACACTTCATAACCTGAATGTTAAGATCTGGTCAACAGGCGGTACATTCACTTTTATTCACGACCTTGGAATACCTGCAGAGAAGGTTGAGGACCTGACGACATTTCCTTCGATACTCGGCGGGAGGGTGAAAACTCTTCATCCTTTAGTCTTCGGGGGCATACTGGCACGGCGTGAAAACAGTGAGGATATGGATCAGGTTAAGAAATACGGTATCCCCGAAATAGATCTGGTAATTGTCGACCTTTACCCTTTTGAGCAAACCGTAAAAACGGTAACTGATGAAGAAGAGATAATTGAGAAGATCGATATCGGAGGTATATCCCTTATCAGGGCAGCCGCAAAAAACTATAATGATGTACTTATTGTTTCCGGCAGGGAACAGTACCCGGCATTTCTGAATCTGTTACAGGAAAAGAAAGGATCAACAACATTGGAGGAGAGACGCTTATTTGCCGCGGAAGCTTTCAAGACATCATCAAACTATGATACTGCTATCTTCAAATACTTCAACAGGGAGGCAAATATCCGGGTTTTCAGGGAAAGTATAAACGATTCATATCCATTGAGATATGGTGAGAATCCTCATCAGAAGGGGATTTTCTATGGTGATCCTGATCAGCTTTTTGAAAAGCTTCACGGGAAAGAAATATCATACAACAACCTTCTCGACATCGAATCGGCGCTTAACCTTATCGATGAGTTTGCCGAAACGACAGTTGTCATAATCAAGCATAACAATGCCTGCGGGGTAGCTTCAAGGATCAGCCTAGCTGAAGCATGGAAAGATGCACTTGCCTGTGATCCGGTATCAGCGTACGGCGGGGTGATTGTAACAAATGTTACAATTGATGAGGCCTCAGCTGCCGAAATTGACAAGATATTTTTCGAAATAATCATTGCTCCTGCGATCAGTGAAAAGGCGCTTGAACTACTTAAGCAGAAAAAGAACAGGATCATACTCAGGAGGAAGACAAAAACAGAGAGCCTGTACAGCTTCAGGGCTCTGCTTAACGGCGTACTGTGGCAGGATCGCGATAACAGCTCTCAAACGGGTATAGATATGAAACCGGTCACCAAAAGGAGCCCGGAACCGTCGGAGATTGAGGATCTCGTTTTTGCGAATATTATAGTCAAGCACAGCAAATCAAATGCTATTGTACTTGCAAAAAACAAACAGCTCTGTGCCAGCGGAATAGGTCAGACATCGAGGGTTGATGCATTGAAGCAGGCCATTGATAAAGCTGCCGCTTTCGGCTTTGACCTTAAAGGCTCTGTGATGGCATCCGATGCATTTTTCCCATTTGCCGACTGCGTCGAGATAGCCCATAAGGCTGGAGTGAGTGCAGTTGTTGAGCCGGGCGGTTCGGTGCGTGACAAGGAGTCTATAGACTATTGCTCGGCAAATGGTGTAGCTATGGTTTTTACGGGAGTGAGACATTTTAAACATTAATTAAAATTTTAAATATTCAATGGGACTATTTTCATTTTTGACGCAGGAGATTGCTATTGATCTTGGAACGGCCAACACTATTATCATTCATAACGACAAGATAGTTGTTGATGAGCCATCGATAGTTGCGATAGACAAGAACACGGGTAAGCTGATAGCAATAGGGGAGCAGGCCAGGCAGATGCATGGCAAGACACACGAAAACATAAAGACCATAAGGCCTTTACACGATGGAGTTATTGCCGACTTCAATGCTGCCGAGCTGATGATAAGGGGGATGATAAAGATGATAAACAAAGGTCCGCAACTTTTTGCACCCTCACTGAAAATGGTGGTAGGTATTCCATCAGGGAGCACCGAAGTGGAGATCCGTGCAGTCCGCGACTCCTCTGAGCATGCAGGCGGTCGGGATGTGTATATGATCCATGAACCTATGGCAGCAGCCATAGGAATAGGACTTGATGTTCTGGCTCCTGAAGGTTCAATGGTAATCGATATTGGCGGAGGAACAACAGAGATCGCTGTTATTGCCCTTGGAGGAATAGTTTGCAACAAATCAATCAGGATCGCCGGCGACGGATTTACGGCTGATATTCAAGCCTATATGAGGCATCAGCATAATATTAAGATTGGCGAAAGAACAGCAGAAGATATTAAGATCGGGGTTGGTGCCGCACTCCCTGATATAGAGAACCCTCCTGCCGACTATGTAGTAAGAGGCCCGAATATAATGACTGCTTTGCCAATCGAAATCCCGATATCGTACCAGGAGATCGCCTATTGTCTCGACAAATCCCTTTCAAAGGTAGAAGCTGCGCTGCTGAGCGTTCTGGAACAAACACCTCCTGAATTATATGCCGACATCGTAAACAAGGGTATATATATGGCAGGAGGAGGATCACTGCTGAGAGGTCTGGCAAAAAGATTTACAGATAAAATAAATATTAATTTCAATGTAGTTGAAGATCCGCTGCATGCCGTTGCACGAGGCACAGCTGTGGCGCTTAAGAATGTCGATAAGTTTCAGTTCCTCATGAGATAACATACCCATGTGAATGAGAAATCTGCTGAACTTTCTGGCAAAGTATAATAACCTTATAATCTTTCTTGTACTTGAAGGGATTGCATTTTACTTGCTGAGCACCAGCAATAACTACCACAACTCCCGCATAGTGAAAGGATTCAGGGGACTGGCCAGTGAAGTCGAGAAAAAGGTGAGTAACACCAGGTCCTATTTTCATCTCAGGGAGATTAGCAAGTCTGTATCACGAGAGAATTCCTCGTTGAGAACAACGATAGAACGTCTTACACGCTCAGAAGATCAGCTTTTTTTTTCTGTTACCGATACAATCCTTCATCAGCTATATACGTACTCTCCGGCCGAAGTGATCAATAATTCGATAAACCGGCAGAAGAATTTTTTTACTATCAATAAGGGAAGGCTGCAGGGCATGTCCATCGATATGGCAGTAGCTTCGGGAGATTGTGTTGCCGGCGTTATTGTCGGCTGTTCCGGCAATTATTCAGTTGTAATGTCGCTGCTTAACCTTGATTTCAGGCTGAGCGCCAGGCTGAAATCAAATGGCTATTTCGGATCATTAAGCTGGGACGGAAGTGATTACCGGCATGCCATCCTGAGCGAGATACCTCAGCATGTAACTTTTGGGATTGGAGATACTATTGAAACCACAGGCTTTTCTGCCGTCTTTCCCGAAGGGATCCTGATCGGAACCGTGAGCGGTTTTGAAAAAACGGGAGGGGATTTTTACAGGATAAAAGTAGCGCTGGCAACTGATTTTAAAAAGCTTCATTTTGTCAACGTTATTGGCAATCTCAGGAAAGAAGAACAACTTGAACTTGAAAAACAATTTCAATGATCAACAGTATTTTAAGGCTTGGCTTGATATTCATTCTGCTGTTCCTGCTTCAGTTTCTGCTGTTTAACAATATTCAGTTCAGCGGGTATGTCAATCCGTACATATATATTATGTTCATACTGCTTCTTCCGGTGGAGATCCCTTCATGGCTTCTGCTTGCACTCTCTTTTGCCACAGGTCTCGTCATGGATCTCTTCTCAGGCACCCCGGGGATGCATACATCGGCAACCGTTCTGGCCGGATTTGTCCGTCCTTATGTCCTTCGGGTAATATCTCCAAGGGATGGCTATGAGCCGGGGGTCGACCCGTCAATGATGATTTATGGATTCAAGTGGTTCCTTATTTATGCTTCAATAATTGTTTTCATTCATCATCTGGCACTGTTCTATCTTGAGGTTTTCAGATTTGCAGATTTCTTCAGTACGATGCTGAGAGTTATTCTGAGTTCGCTGTTTTCAATCTTATTTATTCTTCTTCTTGAATATATAAGGAAAGGGAAATAAAGTACCGGTTATGAAGGATTTATATGTCAACAGGAAGTACTCGATCATCGCATTTATCTTGCTGGTGTCTGTTGCGATCATAATCAGGCTCTTCATAATTCAGGTGGTAAAGGATACATACAGGCTTTCTGCTGATAATAACGTTCTGAGATATGTTACCCAGTACCCTGCACGCGGATTGATATATGACAGGGACATGCAGCTGATGGTGTCCAACCAGGCGGCATACGACCTGATGGTTGTTCCGGCCCAGACAGGAAAAATTGACACTGCATTGTTCTGCAGGGAGCTGGGTATAACGATGGATTTTTTTAATGAAAGACTGAAAGCGGCCAAAATCTATAACCGCAAGTCCCCGTCCGTATTCCTGAAGCAGATATCTGCTGAAACTTATGCCAAGTTCCAGGAAAAGATCTTCATGTATCCCGGATTCTACGTCCAGCCCAGGACACTGCGGAAGTATACAAAGCCGGTGGCAGCCCATCTGCTTGGCTACATAAGCGAGGTTGATGAAGCTCTTATAAAGAAGGATCCTTATTACAAGATGGGTGATTATATAGGTAAACTTGGTATTGAGGAGGCTTATGAAAAGGATCTTCGCGGACGACGCGGTGTAAAGATCTTTATGGTCGATGTATTCAGCCGCGTAAAAGGTTCTTATGCAGGCGGTGCCATGGACACTCTTGCCGTTCAGGGATCTGATATCATTTCCGGGATCGACTATGACCTTCAGGAGTACGGAGAGAAGCTCATGCAGAATAAAACCGGAAGCATTGTGGCTATCGAACCAAAAACTGGTGAGATACTTACTCTGGTTTCATCTCCTGGTTATGATCCATCGCTGCTTGTGGGAAGAATTCGTTCTGAGAACTTTGCAAAACTCCAGGCCGACACAGTATTCAAGCCTCTGTTTAACAGGGCATTCATGGCATCATATCCTCCGGGATCCACTTTCAAGCCTGTTAACGGGCTTATAGGTCTGCAAGAGAAAGTTATTGTTCCTTCAACAGAGTTCGGGTGCAGCAACGGCTATCATGTCGGCTCATTTACAGTAGCTTGTCATTCACACTTTTCACCCCTTAATCTGAAAGACGCAATAGCGAATTCATGCAATTCATATTTCTGTCAGACATACAGGAGAATACTCGAAAATCCCCGCTATGGTTCTGTAGCAGAGGCTTTTGATAAATGGAAGAGCTATCTTGACCAATTCGGCTTCGGCAAAAAGCTTGGGTCGGAATTTTCCAATGAACTTAACGGAATAATACCTTCTTCATCATATTTTGACAAATGGCATGGCAAAGGCGGATGGAAAGCGCTGACAGTGATCTCAATGGCAATAGGGCAGGGGGAGATCGGTACCACACCCTTGCAGATGGCAAACATGACCGCAGCAATAGCTAACAGGGGATATTATTTTACTCCTCATATTGTTAAATCCATTGGCACCGATAAGAGGATCGATCCTAAATTTACTGAGAAACATATTATAAGTATCGATTCAACCAATTTTGAAGCAGTCATCCTGGGAATGGAGGCAGTTGTAAACGGCGGCCCCGGGGCAACAGCCAGGAGTGTTGCAATGAATGATATAATAATTTGCGGTAAGACAGGAACAGCCCAGAATCCCTTTGGAAAAGAGCATTCGGTATTTATTGCCTTTGCTCCCAAGGATGATCCGAAAATTGCAATTGCAGTCTATGTAGAAAATGCGGGTTATGGGGCAACTTATGCCGCACCAGTGGCAAGCCTTATGATCGAAAAATATTTAAGGGATACAATTTCAGTGAACAGAAAATGGCTTGAACAAAGAATTCTTGATTTAAACCTTGTAGATTCAATACCGGAAATTGAAGCGGAGCATTAATATATGGAAAGGCATTGACAAGATCACAATAGTCTTGTTCCTGCTAATGGTTATCATGGGCTGGTTCAATATCTATGCTGCAGTTTACAACGAGGAACATAAAGAGATATTGGACCTGTCTCAGCGTTATGGAAAGGAATTCATCTGGATCCTTGCCACGCTGGTCCTCGCAGTTTTCATTGTCATTATCGACAGCAGGTTTTACTTCTTCTTCGCTTATTTCGTCTATGCCGGATTGATGCTTCTGTTGTTGCTTGTGCTTGTTTTAGGGAAAGACATTAATGGATCCAGATCGTGGTTTGAATTCGGCAACATCAGCCTTCAACCATCAGAATTTGCCAAGTTCGGCACAGCGCTTGCACTGGCAGGCTACCTGAACAACAGAAGGCAGGAGCTTACAAAGCTCAAGGTTATATTGCCTGCGATGGGAATAATCCTTTTGCCAGCATTGCTTACTGCTCTACAGCCTGATATGGGATCAACAATAGTCTTCTTTGCATTCTTTATTGTTCTCTTCAGGGAAGGAATGAGTCCGTTCGTCTTCATTTCAGGGATACTAATGGTAATTCTGTTTTTCCTCACACTTCTTGTTGACAATTTTTATCTCGAAGCTGGTCTGGTGGCAGCGGCAATCCTTCTTTCATGGCTTTCACTAAAGAACCTGAGGATATGGTTGACAGGACTGGGCATACTTATATTAATCGGAGGTTTGCTGTTTGCCTTTGATCATTTTGTAGTGAAGTCCATGGGCAGTGAGCTTATACTGCTGATAACCATTGTTTTAACTGGAATTGTTTATGCATATTATATCTACAGCAAGAAGGCAATTGCTTTGCTGGTAATTTACCTTTTTCTGCTAGGCAGCGTTTTATACGTTAATACCGTTGATTTTGCATTTAACCATCTTCTGAAGCCTCATCAGAAAGAGAGAGTGGAGATAATGCTTGGTTTCAAATCCGATACTCAAGGTTCCGGATATAATGTCCATCAATCGATTATTTCAATTGGTTCAGGCGGATTTACAGGCAAAGGTTATCTTCAGGGGACACAGACGAAGTTCAAATTCGTTCCGGCTCAAAGCACCGACTTCATTTTTTGTACAGTAGGCGAGGAATGGGGCTTCCTGGGTTCGCTGACAGTGATAGGACTATATATTTTTCTCCTGATAAGGCTTATCGTGCTTGCTGAACGGCAACGCTCAAGCTTCTCCCGGGTTTATGGCTATGGTGTCGTCTCAGTCTTGTTTATACATTTCTTTATTAATATAGGTATGGCATTAGGGTTGGTTCCGGTCATTGGAATACCTCTTCCGTTTTTCAGCTACGGTGGAAGCTCTCTATGGGGCTTTACAATTCTTCTGTTTGTTTTTCTGAGGCTTGATGCAAGCCGTACTGAATACCTTGTATGATTAGAATGGCATAGTTATCCTGTGCGATATTTCAATGCCGAAATCCTTTTCCACATAGTCGATCAGCTGCGGGAAGAATTCCATAAAGTCCTCCTGAAGCGAGTTATAGTTCTTCTTCAACGCACGCATGGCGAACCTTGTTTCGTTGGGCAGGGTTGTTCGATTGCTTAATGTTCTTAATACGTGTCGGATGCCGTTCAATGTCTGATATGATTCGATCCAGTTGTTTATGATGAAGAATGGCATCATCTCTTTAACATTCGGTGGAAGTATCTCGTAGTTGTTGACCAGCGCCCTGTAGAAGTTATAAGTAACACTCTCGAGAGGCCTTCGTGAAAATAAATTCCATTCCCTGGTCAGAAAATAATCATAAATGATGTCAGTAATTACTCCTGAATATTTATGGTATCTCCTTGAAAAGAAGATCTTGCTTCGGTGCACAACAGGATGACTGTCAGTAAATCCATCGATATGGCGGTGAAGTATAATGCCCTTGCGGACCAGTTCAGGATAATTAAGGTAATCGCGCCCTTTAACATAATCGCCTATATAATTTCCTATAATGATACCATCGGAATCACCTGAAAGATATATGTGGGCGAGGACATTCATACTTAGAAAAAATTCCTTTAAACACGTGGAATTTAGGTACGCAAATTATACATTTGTTGGTTCATTTTAAAATGATTTTTGCTCAACTGATAATTAATTAATAACAAGGAGGATCTATGACTAAAAAAAATGTCGTAATCATTGGTGCGGCAGGAAGGGACTTTCATAACTTCAATACCTGCTTCAGGGATAATGATAGTTACAATGTTGTCGCTTTTACAGCTGCTCAGATACCCGATATCGACGGAAGAAGATATCCGAAAGAGCTGGCAGGCAAACTCTATCCCAAAGGAATCCCGATCTTCCCCGAACAGGATCTTCCGGAACTAATAAAGAAATTCAAGGTTGATGATTGTGTATTCTCCTACAGCGACGTACCATACCAGAGGGTGATGTCGATAAGTGCAATAGTGAATGCGGCAGGCGCCAATTTTGTCCTTCTCGGACCTGCAGATACAATGATCAAAAGTACAAAGCCCCTCATTGCTGTTGGTGCAATAAGGACAGGCTGTGGAAAGAGCCAGACATCGAGAAGAGTTATTGAGCTGTTGATGGAAAAAGGACTAAAGGTAGTCGCAGTGCGTCACCCTATGCCGTATGGTGATCTTAATGCCCAGAAGGTTCAGAGGTTTGCTGTTATAAAAGACCTCGAAAAACATAAGTGCACCGTTGAAGAAATGGAAGAATATGAACCTCATGTTGTCCGCGGCAATGTCATTTATGCAGGTGTTGATTATGAAGCTATTTTGCGCAAGGCCGAGAAAGATCCCGCAGGCTGTGATGTCGTGATCTGGGACGGAGGTAATAACGACTTTCCGTTTTATAAACCCGACCTGATGATCACAGTTACCGATCCCCACAGGGCAGGCCATGAGCTAAGATATTATCCTGGCGAAGTTACTCTCAGGATTGCAGATGTGGTGGTTATCAACAAGATGGATAGCTCTGCACCGGAGGACATTCAGACGGTTCGTGAGAGCATCGAGAAAGTAAACCCCAAAGCCATAGTTGTGGATGGCGCTTCTCCAATCAAGGTCGATGATCCTTCAATTATTAAAGGCAGGAAAGTCCTGGTTGTTGAAGATGGTCCGACGCTTACGCATGGCGAAATGAAACTTGGAGCAGGAGTTGTTGCAGCCCGGAAGTTTGGAGCATCGGAACTTGTTGATCCAAGGCCATATACGGTGGGCAAGCTTACTGAAACATTCAGGCTTTATCCGAATATAGGAACTCTTCTGCCTGCTATGGGTTACGGTGAACAGCAGCTTCACGACCTTGAGAAAACCATTAATAATACTAAATGTGACAGCGTGATCATTGCCACACCGATAGATCTTAACAGGATCATCAAGATCAAAAAGCCAAATACCAGGGTTTATTATGATCTTCAGGAGATAGGCGATCCAAACCTCTCACAGGTTATTGATGATTTTGTTAAGAGATTCAAATTGAAAGGCAAAAATTAAAAAGTTACACAGAGGAAATCCGGAGTCCCGATAGCTATCGGGACACAGAGAGCCACAGAGGTTTTCTCTGTGTATCTCCGTGTCTTATCTGTGTAAGTTCTTCTATTCTTACCGCAGCTGGCGCGGATTTGCAATCCCTGCAATTGCTGGATAACAATCCGTGCTTTTTATTTTCTTTGGCCCCGATTACAAATCGGCGCCAGCAATTATCTGCGTACTCTGGCGTTACCTTTCCAGATGCTCCACACCTGTTCTTCATCGGCAGGCTCTCCGTAGTCTGTAACGACTGTTGTTGCAAGTGCACCGGTAGCCCATCCGAACTGGATCCATTTTTCAGGCTCCCATCTCTTCAGAATTGCATAGAGCAGTCCTCCAACAAATCCATCACCTCCTCCAATGCGATCTAAAACGTGTATCTCGCGCGGCTCAACAACATGCCAGTTGTCGCCTTCAAGCATTATTGCACCCCAGAGATGTTCGTTTGTGCTTATAACCTGGCGGAGTGTAGTTCCAAAAACTGATGCTTCCGGAAATGCTTTTTTCACCCTGCTGATCATCTCCTTGAAGCTGTCGATCTTAGCTGTGAGCTCTTTCCCTCCCTCTTCAGGACCTTTTATTCCAAGGCAAAGCTGAAAATCTTCTTCATTGCCGACAAGAATGTCCGATACAGATGCTATTTCCCTGAATGTCGCGGCAAGCTCCTTCTCACGGTTTTTCCAGAAGGAAGCCCTGTAATTCAGGTCGAAGGAGATCCTTGTTCCGTGTTTCTTTGCAGCCCTGGCCAGCTCAAGACAGAAGTTGCTGGTGTCGGAAGACATTGCTGCAATCAGGCCGGAAAGATGCAATATCTGTACACCCTCTTTGCCGAAGAGCCTCTCCAGGTCAAAGTCCTTGACATTCAGTGTCCTGCCTACCTCTCCAGCACGGTCATTGTGTACCCTGGGCCCGCGTGTGCCATAGCCGGCATCAGCAATGTTGAACTGGTGACGGTAACCCCATGGGCCTCCCTGTTCAACCTCAACACCTTCATATACCATATGACGACCCGCAAGGTTGTCCTTTATCATCCGTGCTATCGGGCTCTCCTTGACAAATGTTGTCAGAACCTTTACGGGAAGACCCAGGAATGATGAAACACTTGCCACATTTGACTCAGCACTTGATACGTGCATCATAAACATATTGCTGCAATGTACAGGCTGTCCGTTTACCGGGGTGATACGAACACCCATGCTTGTAGGTACAACCAGCGACCAGGTAAATTCTTTTTTAAGTTCTATTTTCATAATAGTATTGGTGTATTTTAAAATTAATTCAATCTTTCCCTCAACTTCTTGCCTGCCTCCTCGAAACCAGGTTTGTTAAGGAGTGCGAACATGTTTTTCTTGTAAGCTTCAACGCCAGGCTGATCGAACGGATTAACATCAAGGATATATCCGCTTACTGCACAGGCGAGCTCAAAGAAATAAATAAGCTGACCCATGTAAAACTCGTCGAGTTCAGGTACATCGATTCTTATAACAGGTACGTTTCCGTCGTTATGAGCCAGGATAGTTCCTGTTTCGGCGCTGTGGTTCACCTCCGAAAGTCTTTTTCCTGCCAGGTAATTGAGCTGATCAGCATCCTCCTTTTCCTGGGGGATTGTCATTTTCTTCCCGGGGTTTCTTATAGAGATGATCGTTTCAAAAAGGATCCGCTGGCCGTCCTGGATATATTGCCCCATGGAATGAAGGTCAGTGGTGAAGTCAACTGATGCCGGGAAGATGCCTTTTCCTTCTTTTCCCTCACTTTCACCATAAAGCTGTTTCCACCATTCAGAAAAGAAGTGAAGCTTTGGCGTAAATCCTGTAAGTATCTCAACAGACCTGCCAGTCTGGAGAAGCAGGTTGCGCGCAGCAGCATATATAAGAGCAGGATTTGTCGAAGCATCCTTATTTTTTCTTGTTACATCGGCAATTGAATGAGCTCCTTTAACAAGACTTCTTATATCAAGCCCACTTACGGCTATTGGCAATAGGCCGACAGGTGTAAGAACAGAATAGCGGCCACCTATATTATCAGGGATCACAAAGGTTTCATAACCGTTAATATCGGCCAGCATTTTAAGAGCCCCTTTCGTGCCGTCGGTTATCGCAATTATCCTGTCTGCAGCATGTACCTTCCCCACTTTTCTTTCAAGATGATCCTTGATGATCCTGAATGCTATGGCCGGTTCAGTTGTTGTCCCTGATTTTGAGATTACTATAACAGAATAATCTCTTCCGTCAAGGATCTCAAGAAGATCCGACATATAGTCTTCGCAAATGTTCTGCCCGGCAAAAAGAATGTCATGATGCTTTGACTTCAGGAGGTGGGAAAAAGAATGTGACAGCGCTTCAACAACTGCCTTGGCACCAAGGTATGAACCTCCGATACCTATTACAACGGTAGTGTTAGAAACAGATCTGAGATGTTTTGCAGTCTTTTCTATTTTGTCGAGCTGCTTTACAACATCTTCATGAAGTGAGAGCCAGCCCAGAAAATCATTTCCTGCACCGGTGCCGGCATCCAGTGATCCGAGATGCCTTACCGACTGCTGCGCAAGTGCGAGTACCTCTTCATGAGAGATAAAGCTTCCTGCATTTTTGAGATTGATGTTTATATTTTCTTTCATTCCTATAAGAATTTTCGGATCAGTATCAGATGTCACAAAAATATAAAAAAACCGTCAGGGATATCTCCTGACGGCTTACAATAATATGGGGAATATATATTAAATAGAAGCTACTTCTTATTGACTCCGCCGGCGCTGGAGGAGTTGGCATCAACGTTTTTAGGATCACCTTTGTAGTTTACGTCTCCGGCACTTGAAGCTCTTGCTTTCAGTTTTTCAGTTACCCAGATATCTGCATCACCGGCGCTGGAAGCAGAAATGTCAGCTTCCCTAACCTTAAGGTCGTATGCATTAAGATCACCGGCACTGCTTAGATCGGCATTAAGCATATCGGCTTCACCCGAAAGTGTAAGATCGCCTGAACTACTGACATTTATATCAAGGGACTTTGCATAAACTTCAAGCTTAATATCCCCGGCGCTCGACGCTGAAAGCTTAAGATTATCAGATTTAACCGGTGTCTGGCCGAAAACATCACCTGCACTGGATGAACTGATTTTATATATGTCTTTCATTGTGACGTGAACCTTTTTCATTTCAGCATCACGGATACTTACACCTTCCTTTGTGTAAACATGCAATGTACCGTCTTTCACCTCGGTCATAATATATTCATGAAGGTTTTCATCAGCTTCCACGACTACACTCATTTTATCACCCTGGGTTAGAACAACATCAATTGCAGAACTTGTACTAATCCCCGTAAAAGATTCAACAATCCTTTCCTTTTTCACTACATTTTTGTTGCCCCTGACAAGGTTGTGGATCTGTCCATCCATGCATGAAGTAATAACTATGCACAGGAATAATAAACTTAGATACTTAATGTTTTTCATGTCCTTCCTTATTAGTTTTTATCTGTTACCAATTTAAAGACCTTAAGAAAATCCAATTGTTGCATAACCGGCAGAAAACTTTTCCGCCTGTTATGATAAGTTAGTATCTTAGACATATTAAAAATAATATCTCCCCGTTATGAAAAAAAGTGCCACTATACTTGTTTTTATAATCGCCTTAATTTCATTTCATGTATGTAATGCACAGACAAATAATGACTTAAAGCTATGGTATAAGAAACCTGCAGCTGTGTGGGAGGAGGCTCTTCCTATAGGCAACGGGCGATTGGGTGCAATGATCTTTGGCGCTCCTGCTGTCGATCATGTACAGTTCAATGAAGAGACGCTATGGGCAGGTGAACCTCATGACTATTCGAATCCCGGTGCATTCAAATACCTTGGAGAGATACGTGATCTGATATGGCAGGGAAGACAGAAAGATGCTGAAGATCTTGCACTTAAGGAATTCATGAGCGTTCCCATCAGACAGCAGAAATACCAGCCTTTTGGCGATCTGTGGTTAAGTTTTCCGGGCCACCTGAAAGTTGAAAAGTATAAAAGGGAACTGGATCTCTCCACTGCCGTATGCAGGACAACGTACTCTATCCACGATACTGCCTATATAAGAGAATATATTGCAAGTTACCCCGGAAACGCTATTGCGATCAATCTTTCGTCTGACAGGAAGAATGCTCTGACTTTTGACATAATTTTTACCTCTCTTCATGAGAGCACATCAGTAGTGGCAACAAGCGACGGATATATGACGCTGATTATAAAGGTGAAAGAAGGGGTGCTTACCGGAACTGCTATGTTAAAAGTAATAATAAAGGGAGGGAAGATATCGGCAAATGACA
>JAPLDY010000034.1 GCA_026391595.1 Bacteroidia bacterium | reverse complement strand
ATTATGTCCCAGCTTCTGGTGCACCAGTCTTATTGTATCAAGTGTCACCAGGCATGCATTTGGATCAGCGCTGACAGCCATGGCGAGAGGATCAATGACCACATCTTCAGCTTTTATGCCAACGCTGACAGCTCTGTCAATAATCTTTTTTGCAATAGAAAGTCTCTTTTCAGGATCTTGTGTTATACCGTCATTGTCCATGCATAAACCTATTATTGCGGCGCCATATTCCTTTGCTACCGGAAGAAGGGCATTCAGTGATTTTTCTTCTCCGGTCACCGAGTTGATCAGACATTTTCCTGCTGCAACTTTAAGAGCTGCCTCGATTGCCCTGGGATTCGGAGAATCGAGACATAGCGGGACATCAAAATGATCCTGAAGAACCTTAACAGTTTCCGGAAGCAGTTTTACATCGTCGACCCCAGGGAAGCCCACATTTATGTCAAGAACGTCTGCACCTGCTTTTATCTGGCTTTCTGCCAGTTCCAGAACAAATTCAAAATTGTTCTCCTGCAATGTCGACACTAATTTTTTTCTTCTTGTCGGATTTATGCTTTCACCTATAATTATGACCGGGCCGAAAGTATCGATGATAACTTCTGTGGTTTTGCCTTTTAAAATAGTTTTCATGCTTTTTTTTGCTTTTAGACCCCCCACCTGACCTCCCCCCACGGGGGAAAAGCTTATTCCCGCTCCTTCCCCCGTGGGGGAAGGTTAGGATGGGGGTCATTTTAAATTAATAATAAAGATATCTTACTCTAAACAATTTGATTCAGATAATTCACTGCACCCTGAGGATCAGGGGAATAAAAGTCGGCATTGATCTTATGACAATAGTCCATTGTGACCGGAGCCCCTCCTACCAGGACATTTAAACCGGTATAATTCCCCCTTAATGCCTCAACGGTTTTCTTCATATTTTCCATTGTAGTAGTAAGAAGTGCTGAAAGTCCTACCAATGCTCCGGGATTATCATTTATAGCTTTAAGGAATTTATCGGTATTAACATCAACTCCCAGGTCGATTATTTCCCATCCGGCTCCTTCGATCATCATAGCTACCAGGTTTTTCCCGATGTCATGTAAATCTCCTGAAACAGTTCCTATAATAAACTTCCCTTTTCGTTTTGTTTCGCCTGACTGGAAGAAAGGTTTCAGGTGTTTCATGGCACTGCTCATTGCCTTTGCAGCCATAAGCATCTGAGGAACATAAATAACCTTCCTGGTGAATTTATCACCGACTATTGCCATAGCAGGTATCAGGGCTTTTTCAAGAATATCGCCCGGTTTAATGCCCTCCTCCAGGGCTCTTTTTGCGATCTCATCCGCACCATCCTGACCTTTCAGGTCGGGAGGATAGGGAGATATCTTATCGATCTTGCCGAATTCCACGCAATGGGAAAGCTGTTTAAGAATCTCACTCATATTTGTTCGGTTTTTATGTCCTATTCTAATTCAACTTACTGTAAATATACCCTGATTATTTACAAATAAAACTTAAAATATATAAAAAACTGAGGCCACCAGAACGAATGGCCTCAGTCACTTCATTAACCTAACCTACCTCATTTGGATGAGGACTTTTAGTTCATTATAGTTTTTAGAAATCAATTATTTCAAAATATGCAGGTTTGGGATTTAAATTCTCATCGAACAGCAAAGGATAGTTTTTCCTTCCCGCGACAGGGAAATTGTCGAGCCAGGTATAATCATCGGCTAATCCCCAGAAAGTTACCCCGGTAATAGCTTCTTTAAAATTCCTGAACGCCAGGAAATATCTTCCAAAAGCACTTGTCTGTTTTTGTGCAAGATCAGCGGTATATGCGCTTTTGGGATCTGAGTTGGAGGTATATACTGAAACATCCATCTCAGTGATCTGTATTTGCAGTCCAAGGGATTTATATTTGTTCAGTGCGTCATTTATAAGGGAATTGGATGGATAACTTATATTCCAGTGTCCCTGTAATCCCATACCGTCAACAAGATTCTGTGCTTTCAGCTTAACGAGGAGATCGTATATCTTATCTCTCTTGGTCGGGTCAATAGCTGTATAATCATTATAGAAAAGTACTGCATCCGGATCTGCTTCCCTGGCTGCTTTAAACGCTTCGAAAATATAATCTTCACCACATATCGTGTACCATTTTGAAGCTCTGTAAGTTGAGCTGCCGTCATCAATAGCCTCATTTACAACATCCCAGGCATATACTTTTCCTTTGAAGTGATTGACCACTGTGGTAATGTGTGTACGCAACCGTTGCAAGACGAGCTCTTTGGAAGCATCAGCTGTTCCATCCTTAAATATCCAGGAGGGAACCTGGTTGTGCCAGCAAAGACAATGACCCCTTACTTTCATCCCGTTATTTTGGGCAAAGGCAACTATCTTGTCTGCATTCGTGAAATTAAAGGTCCCTTCAGTCGGCTGAAGCGATGACCATTTCATGTCATTTTCAGCCGTGATGCTGTTAAAATGACGCTTGATCAGGTTTACTTTGACCTGATTATCAACAAAAGATGGCGGGATAGCAACTCCAATATCAAAATATTCTGCCTGGGTAAAGAAATCCTTAAGCCCTTCAGTGGTAAGTTTATATTCGTCCATGTTCTTGTCAACGGGAGGCTCATCTTTGTCGCAAGACATAGCTCCACAGGAAATTGCCAACAGTATTATCCATAGCTTTTTCATCCTGGCTATCAACGTCATCGGTTTAACGATAATTTTCAATAAAGAGAAAAAAGTGTCCGCAGCTAATCTGCGGACACTTTGAGCAACATTTCCTCTATTATACCATCGACTAATTATATCCTGGATTCTGATATGCAGCCTTTTCATCTGCGGTCATTTCCATACCATCGAGCTGGCCTTGCGGAATGGGACGCAGATAATGCTTCAATTCAATGGTGCGCGTTACAATTACCGGAGTATGGTCTCCTTTGGTGCTTGAAGCTATTTTATATGTTCCCGCGATTTCTCCCCATTTTTGGGTACGCACCAAATCGAACCAGCGAAAACCTTCGCCATAAAATTCCCGCGAACGTTCTGCCAGAATATAATTGATATTTATAGTTGCCGGTGTGGCAGCTATCATGGTAGCGCTGTTGTCCGTTGTTTTGGCAACATTTTGGGCCCTGCTGAATTTCCATTTGCCTGCGCGTGCACGGATAACATTGATTAATTCTCTTGCACTCTTACCTGCTGTTGTAGTTGCGCCCTTCACAGCTGCCTCGGCCGCAATTAAGTAAAATTCAGAGAATTTTGCGATGTTGAAAGGACGGGTAATAGCACCATTGGGTTGTCCCAACCCGGCGCCATTGTCCGTGCGGTAGGTGCTCAGTTTCCACGTACCCGGGTATGTTACCCGGCTTGTGCCGCTTAGTGCTACAACAAAATCGGCTCTTCCGGGTGTAGTCCCTGCGCCAACATTGCTTTTTCCTGCACCTGAAGTGTAGGTGATAGGTATCCCAAGTTCATCGGGCAGGAAAGACAGGATAGCATCCCCCGGGTAAACAGGCAAACCATTTGCGCTATAATAAAAAGCGGTTTTATCGTTATTTTTAGGCCAGTTGCCACGGTAAACGGTTGTAAAAGTACCGTCGAACCGGGAATCATCCGTTTTATTGGCAAAAGTGGTTTCAAATACGTCGGCTGGAGGGGCCATACGTGTCCAGGGACGCCCCAGGTCCTGGGATGCTTCACGCAGGACAGTACTTACTGCTGAACCAGATAGGTCTGCTGCTTTATAACTCCTGATTTCTGTATAGTTCCAGGTCATCATCCAGGAGGCAAAATTATCAGCACCGCCGCCGCCGGCATATGTCAGGCTTGATCCGTTGTATTTTTCGCTTGCCTCTGTATGGTCAGCATAAAACAGTATTTCTTTGTTGCGATCGTTTCCACCCACGTTTACTTCATAAAATGTCGGCATTAAGCCGTAAGCACCCGGATTATCAATGGCGGTTGTTGCAACATCATAAGCCTGTTGGAAATACCATGCGGCATTATGTCCGTCAGGGTCGGTCCGGACACAATCCGGATAAGTAGGAATGCTGTTTGGGTTTTCAAGCCACCACGCATACGTCAGGTAAGCCTTTGACAAAAACAGGCGTGCAACAGTTTTGGTTACAGTGCCTGTTAAACGTCCGGCATCCGGAAGATCGTTTACGGCAGCCAGCAGGTCCGGGAATATGGCTTTGGTATAGACCTCGGGTACGGTATTGCGTATCGATGTCCTGGCCGGAGATGTGTTGAACTTCAGTTCCCCTGCCCCCATATCCAAAGGTACTCCGCCATATGTTTGTACAAGCTGAAAATAGTCGAATGCGCGGAAGAACCGGGCTTCTGCAATCAGGGATGCTTTAAGTCCAACCGCAGTAGCATTTTCAATAATACCGCTAGCAGTGTTGATGGCGGGGAATGCATTTGTCCACAAGGTTCCGATACCCCCGTCTATGGTTGGTGTAATATTTCCCTGGCCACTGACATCCATTACCTTAAAGTTGTGGTCTGCACTCTGAGCCCATGTTGCTTCGTCTGTACCG
>JAPLDY010000245.1 GCA_026391595.1 Bacteroidia bacterium | reverse complement strand
GAGTAGGGCAAATTATAACTGGATTACATTCATGAAATACGCTACATAAACCTAAGGGGTCATTCGCTTTGTCCTTAGTGCAATTTGGAACTTTGTTGTTAAATGGACAGAGTTTTCTGTCACGATATCTTTTCGCTTTTGAAGTATCATTGAGGATAGGAAATCCAAATACCTCGGCTAATGGGTTTGCTTTTCTTGTATTTGTCGTCATGCAGCAAATTTACAAATTATTACTGTCGTACGATAGAAATTTACAATCAAGTTTTGGGCAAGTAAGTGGTGCCTTAAGTTGGCGCTAACGGGAGTTTGTCTAAGAACCTTTTTTCTGGACGTTTTCCAGTCAATTTAAAGCGATTTAAGGGACAGTTGTAATTGCCAGAGGCAAATTATCTTTTGGAAAACAAAAGCCTCTAACCGGCTTATTCCCCCCCTGAGAAATGCTAAAACTGTCAAATACAATGGAACAAGTATCCTCAGATACTTCATCAGCTGATCTTTCCCTAAAATGCTGATAATGCGCCTGAGATTATACGCGATGAACATAAAACCCACATCTGATGTGGCACGATCTATCCCCTGTTTTGTAAGAATATAGCTGAAGCCCCATTGCCGTTTTATCGTTCCAAAGGGATGCTCTGCAATAGTCTGACGCCGTCTGTAAAGTTGCTCCTTCTCCACTACATTTTTCCGGTTCCTTTCATAGTTTTCAGCGTAGATGCTTCTTTCAATGAGTCTGCCTGTTTTTGACCTCGTACATTTCAACCTTGCCGGACATGTTTTGCAGGTTTTGGTTTTGTACTGCTTAAATGAGATCAGAATATTTCTTCTTCCATGAGTTTTATACCATGATCCATTTGTTTTCAGGACTTCACCCTGAGGACAGGAGTAAGTATCTGAGAGAGGATCATAATTAAAGTGTTCATAGTTATAATCATGGTCAGGCGCCTGGCTCGTTGCCGGTACACCCGGTATTGCAACTATGGTTTCTATCCCCAACTCCTGTGCGATCTTTAACTCCGAACCGGTGTGATAGCCTTTATCAAATAAAGCTGTGAAGTCATTGGTTCTGAGTATACTCTTTGCCCTTTGAACCATGTTGCCCATTGCCCTGCTGTCGTTCTGGTTGGTTACCTTGAAATCAATGGGGATATTGTTTTTAGCATCAACAGTGGTCTGGACATTATAACATACTTCAGTTATGTTGTTGCGGAGCATTATCTGCCGGCTATCAGGATCAGAAATGGATATTTGATTGTCTCCGCTTTCTTTGAGTTTCTTTTCAAGTTCCCTATACTGGTCTTTTCTGTCCTGTTGCTTTTTAATGTCTTCCTCGATATGTTCTTTATCTTCTCCATCGTGCTCAGAAAGAGCACGGGTATACTCTTCAAGTTTGTTATCGATATATGCTATATGACGCTCTATCTTTGCCTGGTTAAAGTTGTTCTTTTTGCTGTTTTGTGCCCGCAGCTTTGTACTGTCTCCGGCAATCAGTTTTCCTCCGATAAGATCAAAATGCCTTGCAATTTGAACTGTTGTCCTGAAGACTTTCTTTATGGCTTTCGGGTTGTCTCTTCTGAAGTTGGCAATTGTGTTGTGATCAGGGCTGAGACACTTTAAAAGCCACATTACTTCAATATTTCGTTTGCATTCCTTTTCCAGATCCCTCGATGAACGCAGCTTATTCAAATACCCGTAAATGAAGAGTTTAAGCAAATCAGTGGGATGATAAGCCGGACGACCGTTTTCTGTAAAGTCTGTTCTGAATCCATAATCTTTAATAGAAAGACTTTCCACAAAAAGGTCGATTATCCTCACTTCATTATCCGGGTCAATGGAACGATCCAGTGAAACCGGGAAAAGATTGATCTGATCTCTACTTTGTCCTTGTATGAATTTCATGTAGTTAAGATACAAAACCCACAGTTTTACCAAGAATCACCAGCCTCATAGTTATGAACAAACAGAGTAGGTTTTTAGACAGTCTGACGGCCCGGCAATAAAGGGAGGTTGCGTTACCCGACGCAGCACCGGGCAGGGTCCCGGTACTTTAGCCACAAAATTGTCACGGTGCAAGGAGGGTATGGCGCACTTTTTGCCGTCATGGTACAAAGTCTATTGCGTGAAGGCGCGATCGCGGTACAAGTTTGATCGGAGCCGCGAATTTATCCCCGGTTACAAGGTCGGTGGCGGGTACTGGTGCAGTGTCGCGGTACAAACTGACAACGGAGCCAGAAATTTATCATGATACAGAATCTTTATTGCCGGCACTGGAGCGGAGTCCGGGTAGTGCGATATAAGGGTCACGTTATAAGAAAGCAGTATGTTCAAAAACCGTGACAATACAAATGACCTTTAGCACCTATGATAAAAGCATAGTCCCTGGTACGTTATCAATAATTGTTGTAAATTATTGTACGTAATGTAAATAGATTAAATACACAG
>JAPLDY010000137.1 GCA_026391595.1 Bacteroidia bacterium | reverse complement strand
AGCCATTGCAAGAAAATCCTGTACATCCTTATCGGCGTACCGCTGCTTGTATTGCAGCACCTTTTCGTTGATCATTCTGGCCGCTTTCCTGATCTTCTCTTCATTTTCCCGTTCCACTTTCAATGGATAATACCTGTCCGCTACATTAACCCTGATCGAAAGCTTATCATCCATTGGTATATTTTATCTGTTTAAAAGAGCAACACATCTGTCAATTTCCCGCACTAATTCTGTTATCTTCTTCTTCGCTTCAACTCCACTTTCTCCTTCACCCAACAGTGCTCCTGCTAATTTGATCCTTTCATATTTAATTTCCAATTCCTTAATCCTGGCATCCCGGTCCTGAAGCTTGTTTCTAAGCGCATCACTCCCGGTTTTAAGATCCGCATATTCTGACTTCAGGTTAGTGTACTTATCAAACAATTCATCAAGTTTTTTGTTCAGAATTTTTAATTCCTCATAACCCTGACCTGACATAGCAAAATCTTTATACAAAGTTAGCATAGTTAATTATATTTTCAAAAAAACAATAAGAAATAGTTTGTTGAACCGCGCCGGAAGTTTAGTTTTGCACAACCAAAAACAAAATATGTAATTTGATGCTATTTATACGACTACTTTTATTCAGCATATTGATATTTAATGCAGTAGATGAGACTCCGCAGGATAAATCTATTTTTATTTCCCCGGTTAAAATTCCCCTTGCCCTTTCAGCTAATTTCGGAGAACTGAGGATCGACCATTTTCATTCCGGAGTAGATATCAAAACTCAGGGAGTTACAGGCCAGGAAGTTGTCGCAGCTGCAAACGGTTATATCTACCGTATCAGTATTTCTCCCGGTGGGTTCGGAAAAGCTGTCTACCTGAGGCACCCGTCAGGATACACTACAGTTTATGGCCATCTCGAAAGGTTCACTCCCGAAATTGATGAATATGTAAAGAAGAGCCAGTATGAGAAAAAAAATTACACAATCACTCTTTTCCCCCAGGCAGATAGATTTCCTGTCAACCAGGGAGATGTAATTGCTTATTCAGGTAATACAGGAGGATCTTCGGGACCACATCTTCATTATGAGATCCGCAAATCAGATTCTGAGGAACCGGTAAACCCTCTCCTTTTTAAATTCGGAACAGCCGACAATATAGCACCAGTTCTGGAGAGACTTGTTATATATCCCGGAGGATACAATACTTCTATCAACGGGAAGAATTCAATTCTAAAATTACCTGTTTCAGGAGGCGATGGCAAATACTATCTCAGTGCCGGGAATGAGATCAGTATAAACGGACCTGGTGGCTTCGGAATCAAATCCTATGATGTTTTGAACGACAGTTATAATAAGTGTGCCGTATACTCAATTGAACTCAGGATAGACAGCGTTACAAGGTTCAGGTATGTGATGGATAAATTCGCGTTCAGCGAGTCAAGATATATTAACAGTCACATTGACTATGAAGCCTATCTCAGGGAAAATACCTATTATGAAAGGGCATTCGTCCTTCCTAATGACAGGCTGACAACCTACAGAGATGTTATCAACAGGGGTATATTCAACTTTTGCGACAGCGGAAAACATCATATTGAGATCATTCTCAGTGATACTTACGACAACAAATCGACGCTGGAGTTTAATGTAATAAGCAATAAACCCTCAGTTTCTCCGGTCCGGCATTTAGAAGCGGGTGTTATTCCGATGCCTTATAACAGGACAAACAGGTTCAGAGCGGAAAATATAACAATTACGATCCCTTCAGGGGCGCTCTACGACACTCTGTTTTTCAGCTACAGGAAAGATTCAGCCACTCCGCAGATGTATTCTGATGTTCATTATGTTCACAATAAGTTCACACCGCTTCAGAGAGCCTATTCACTGTCAATCAAACCAAAATTAATCCCTGAAGGCAAGGCCTCAAAAATGCTGATTGTTCAGCTCAGTGACGATTTTAATAAAACTTCCATTGGAGGAACAGTGACTGAAGGATATATTACAGCAGATGCCTTATCGTTCGGAATGTTTTATGTAGGAATAGATACCGTTGCACCTGGCATTTTCGCCAATAGTCTTACAGCAGGGGCTGATTTAACAGGTAAAAGTCAGTTGAGAATACGGATCACGGATGATCTGTCAGGGATAAAGAGCTATGAACCCATAATAGATGGCAAATGGGCTCGGCTCAAACCCCAAATAAATCCTGGTTAGTAATAGATTTTAGACCCCCTTTAGGGGGTGCCCCACCAGCTGTGCGGGGCGGGGGTCCATAGATCAAGCTGGTGCTGCGAAGCAGCTGAGGTCAATATATTCTTGCAGGATATACTCCTTTTCTGATCATCTTTTTGATACTCTCCACAACAAACGGTTTATCCTCTCTGTAGGTTACGCCGATCCACCGTTCATTGCTCATAAGGATATTTATCCTGATATCGCCGTTCTTTACGAATTTATCAAGCGATGTCGGAATGTCGAGTTCCGATTTCAAGTCCATACCTTTGGCGTTAATAAAATTCCTGAATTCTTCGCCCAGGTATTTATAGCATGAGGGTTTAAATCCGAAGAGGTTCATTGAAACGACTTCATTGCCTGTGAATTCCTGTACTTTGCCATCAGGTCCGGTCACCTTCGCTCCGGTTTTTGTCTTTTCAATCTGGCGTGTCTCTACAATATTCTGAAGAAGTCTATCCTGGCTTACCTTGCAAACACCCCTGTTAACATGGCCGTGATCTGAGAGGGTGTTCCCAAGCTTATAACCAATAATCGCATAAGAGTTTGGATCCTTGTCATTTACGAGGAAATCATGCAATATCTTATATGATTCAACACCATAATAATCATCTGAGTTGATAACCCCAAAGGGTTCCTTTATTTTCTTTTCAGTAACCAGAATTGCATGACTGGTACCCCATGGTTTTGCCCTGTCTGGTGCCACTTTTACTCCTTCCGGGAGGTTTGTTATCTCCTGAAAAACATAATCAACATCAATCCTGTTCCTGAGTTTTTCCACAAATCGTTCTTTCACCTGCTCTTCAATATCACGTCTGATGACAAAGACGATCTTGCCAAATCCTGCACGGATAGCATCATAAATTGAATAGTCGATGATAGTTTCTCCGGAAGGGCCAACTTCATCAAGCTGCTTGTTGCCGCCATAACGACTGCCCATTCCTGCTGCCAGGACTAAAAGTGTAGGTTTCATATATTAGTGTGTTTGAATTGCGCAATTATACAGAAAAAAT
The DNA here is from genome assembly GCA_026391595.1 of Bacteroidia bacterium. Taxonomy (GTDB): domain Bacteria; phylum Bacteroidota; class Bacteroidia; order Bacteroidales; family VadinHA17; genus LD21. The sequence goes on along the minus strand of JAPLDY010000137.1, from coordinate 445 downwards.
CTTTACTTTTATTCAAACGAGAAATATTTTAGTCATGAATTTTAAGCTCGAAATTTGTGTTGATAGCGTTGAATCTGCGATCAATGCCCAGATTGGTGGAGCTGACCGGGTTGAATTGTGCGATAACCTTTTGGAAGGTGGAACAACCCCTTCTTTTGGATCTATCGCTTCAGCCAGGGAAAACCTCTCAATAGGGCTTCATGTAATAATCAGGCCCAGAGGTGGTGATTTTCTCTACAGCGATCTGGAATATGACCTTATGAGACGTGATATTGATCTATGTGGCGAAGCAGGTGTCGACGGGATAGTGATCGGCATCCTTAGATCCGACGGAAGCATCGATATCGAACGGACTCAAAGGCTGATCGGGCTTGCCTTCCCAATGTCTGCAACATTTCACAGGGCTTTTGATGTTTGTTCTGATCCGCTCAGTGGACTCGAAGAT
>JAPLDY010000156.1 GCA_026391595.1 Bacteroidia bacterium | reverse complement strand
AGCTGTCTTTCCTTTCTTTCTTTATTATGTCAGCATAGTTATTCCCTCCGATATTGTATTCATTGCCTTTCCCCATTGCAATCGAACCCGATGCATAGATCACTGAGATCCTGTTTTTTGACGATACAACTTTATGTGGATTTGGAACCTTGGTATATTTTGCCATTTGTACCAGGTTTATCTTATCATCTGTGGTGAGTCCCGACAAGATTTTAATGGTATCATAAAGCTGATCGCGGAAAAGAAGTCCGTCGACCAACTTACTGTCGAGAGCTCCTGTTGCAACATATCCTGCAAGCTTATCAGCCAGAAGGTTGAGCTGCTCCTCTGAAATACCCCTTGATTCTGACATCCTCTTAACAGCGTGACTCCATATCGATCCGACATAATCCTTTATCTGTTCCCTGTTTTCTTTGCTGAGTTTTTCGAGCATGAATGGTTCAACTGCTCCCTTGAATTTACCGTGACGAATAATCTGGACTTCGACACCGATTTTCTCCAATGCTTTTTTATAGAACATTACATCTCCGCTGAGGCCTTTGAAATCGACCATAGAGGATGGATTAATGTAGATCTTGTCAGCAATAGTCGAAAGATAATAGCCTTCCTGTGGAAGAATATAATCAGAATAGGCGATCACGAACTTGCCGCTCTTGTCCTTGAATTTTTTAAGGGCATTTCTTACCTCTTCAGTCGTTGCCCATCCTGATTCAGTAAGCCCGTTTTCGATCAGTACACCTTTTATTTTCGGATCAGCAGCAGCTTTGTCAAGGTTACGGAATATATCATTTAGTCCCGGTGCCTGGGTAACAGTCATATTAACGAAGTCAAATCCTGCAAATGGATTAGGATCGGTACGGTCAGGAATAGTAACACCGTCATTCAGGATAAGAATTGAATTATTGCTAATGGAAACCGGTTTTTCGCCTGAAGCCACCATTATGCTCAGGCTTGAGATCATGATAATAAAGAAAATCAGTGACGCAAGTACGATACCCGTTATAGTTGCCAGTGTATAGATAAGAAAATTTTTCATGAGATAAGGCTTTAGTAATGAGGTTTTAAATATATAAAAAACCATGCTAATATATCATGGTATTTAATACTTTTGATATAAATGAGTTCTACTCATGAAAAGAGTTTTTCTGGGGATAGGAACAAATCTTGGCGACAGAGAAGCCAATCTGAGGGCTGCAGTTGAAAGCATCAATGAAAGCATCGGCAAGGTCGTTCTATCATCGTCGGTTTATGAAACTGAACCATGGGGTTTCAGCAGCGATAATCAGTTTCTGAATATGGTTGCAGAAGTAGAAACTTCACTTAACCCGTCAGGCCTTCTTGGCAGGATACTGATGATCGAGGCAAAAATGGGCAGGCTGAGAAGAGGGGAAGAATATACTTCAAGGTTAATAGACCTTGACATACTTCTGTATGACGATAGAATACTTAATACAAAAAGTCTTGTCATCCCTCATCCAAAGCTTCATGAACGCAAATTTGTGCTTGTACCGCTTTGCGAAATAGCGCCCGATCTGGTTCATCCTGTTCTGAAAAAAGATATTAAAACTCTGCTAAATGAGTGCAGTGACATAGGTGAAGTGAAAAAATCTCTTGATAGTCCAGCCAGCTTATTGCCCCCTTTTAATTCCCCCCAGGGGGGGAAGAAATCCCATAAAACATAATAATTCAGTTAATTACAAGGTCATTCTCCTCTTTGGGGGAGATGGCGCGAAGCGTCAGAGGGGGTCTGGGCTTAAAGCAATCCATTATCCGCAAAGCTGTAGTAATCTTTTTCCGATATTATAAGATGGTCGAGAAGCTGAATATCCAACAGCTCTCCGGCCCCTTTAATTTTATTGGTGATTTTGGTATCCGACTCACTCGGATTAAGATTACCTGAAGGATGATTATGGCAAACAACGATGCCTGAAGCGAGACATTCAATAGCTTTTTTCATTACAATCCTTACATCGGTTACTGTTCCGCTTATGCCTCCCTGACTCAGCTTCATCCTGTTTATCACTTTGTTCGACCTGTTCAGAAAAAGTATCCAGAACTCTTCATGAAGAAGATCGGAAAGAAGTGGCTGGAAGATATCGGCAACATCTTTTGAGGACTTTATCTGCAGTACATCCTCGGCTTCAGCAAGCTTTCGCCTTCTGCCAAGCTCAAGGGCTGCGGCAATGGCAACAGCCCTTGCAGGGCCGATTCCGTTCAATTTTTTCAAATCGGCAATTGATAGCTTGCCAAGGCTGTTGAGGTTGTTGTTGACCATGCTTAGAAGTTCACGGCCCAGATCGACTGCCGATTTATCTTTTGTTCCTGAGCTTATGAGAATAGCCAGTAGCTCGGCATCGCTAAGACTGGCAGTCCCCTTTTGTATAAGCTTTTCCCTGGGTCTGTCTTCAACAGCCCAGTCAGTGATTTTTATTGACATGCAGCGAAAATTTATATTCCAACTTAAAGTTATGAAAATTTAGTCGGAATGAGAGAATTTTATACCACATTTTTATACCTCATTTTTGTTATGTTTTTACAAACCCCCCTTTCCCGTTTCCCCCCACGGGGGGAAAGCTTCTTGTAAGACCCCTTCCCCTCTGGGGGAAGGTTGGGATGGGGGTCTCAAAAAGGGAGGATGTACATTAATAAAATAAAAAAAAGGGACCCTTGCGAAGCCCCTTTAAATATTTATAATCGCTGAATTACTTCAGACTTTTAACATGCTTATCTACAGACGATTTGAGGTTAGCGGCCTTTTTCGGATGAATGATGTTCTTCTTTGCCAGCCTGTCGAGCATTGAATTCATTTTGGGAACCAATTCTTCAGCCTCTTTCTTGCTGGTGGCAGAGCGAATAGTCTTGAGAGCATTACGCATGGTCTTAGCCTTATACTTATTGTTCTCATTTTTAACCTTTGTCTGTCTGATCCTTTTTTCCGATGACTTGTGATATGCCATTTTATTGCTTATTAAATTTCAAATAAAAATTGGTAGTCCATAGGGGAATCGAACCCCTGTTACCAGGATGAAAACCTGACGTCCTAGCCACTAGACGAATGGACCTTGTAAAGAACTTTAAAATGCGGATGCAAAGGAAACAGTTTTTTTTCGATCTGCAAAATTATTTCCTTAAAAACTTGAGGAAAACAGGTCGTGCCCGTCAAAATCTCCGGAGCTCATAAAAAGAAAGACCGGTTCCCTGAAGTTCCTTGTCCTTAAAAATAAGAAGAGATCTTCTGATCTGTCAAAGACCTGCAGCTCCTTCATGCCAAATGCTTCTTTCACCTTATCAGCATTGAGTGGCGGAAGCTTTTTCATCTGTATCGCATGCGGATTGTAATATACGATTGCCTGATTAGCGCTATCCAGGCTCCCCTTGTACTGTGGCAGAAAATCAATATTGAGACTTGAGAAAGTATGCAGTTCAAGACAGGCAATTATCTGCCTTCCCGGATACCTTGCCGCAACAGCTTCAACTGTTGCCTTAACCTTTGAAGGCGAATGGGCAAAATCAAAATAACCCACGCCTCTCTCGTTTTCAAAGATCTTCTGGAGCCTCTTTGATGTGCCTTCAAAGCTTTGTATTGCTTCATAAAAACTATCCTCAGAAACTCCTGCAGCCATACAGACTTCTCTGGCTGCAGAGAAATTCTGCATATTATGCTCACCGAAGATATTAACCGGAACAACCCTGTTGTGAGTTGCAGCATAAAAGCCTGTTTTATTCTGAAAATAACCGTGTATCTTGTATGGGATCTTCCTGATACTGTTTACCGATGCCAGGGCAATTTTCCTTACCTCCGGGTCGCCTTCAAAATAAACAAGACATCCGCCGGGGGTAATCTTTTCTACAAATATCCTGAATTGCTCTACATAATTTTCAAAAGTCGGGAATACATTCATATGGTCCCATGCAATACCGTTAAGCACTGCTATATCGGGCATGTACAGATGGAATTTTGGCCGCCGGTCAACAGGTGAGGTGAGATATTCATCACCTTCAAGGACCGCAAATTCCGAATCATCGGATAAACCAACCATGGTTTCATAACCATCAATGGATGATCCTACCATGTAGTCAAATTTTATCCCTGAGTAT
>JAPLDY010000118.1 GCA_026391595.1 Bacteroidia bacterium | reverse complement strand
GCAAGTCGTGCAAGTCGTGCAAGTCGTGCAAGTCGTGCAAGTCGTGCAAGTCGTGCAAGTCGTGCAAGTCGTGCAAGTCGTGCAAGTCGTGCAAGTCGTGCAAGTCGTGCAAGTCGTGCAGTCGTGCAAGTCGATTTAATTTGTATCTTTATTAGTTATCATAAACTCGTGCTAAAATGGGAACAATCAAAGATTTTGAAGATTTAGAGATTTGGAAGATGGCCAGGGAATTGGTAAATCTTATTTATATGGATTTAAAAGATTGTCGTGATTATGGATTCAAAGATCAGGCGACAAGAGCTGGCATATCAATAATGAATAATATCAGTGAAGGCTTTTGTCGAAACAGCAATGCTGAATTCAGACAATTCCTGAATATTGCCAAAGGATCTGCTGGTGAGGTAAAAAGCATGTACTATATTGCAGAGGATCAGCAATATGTAAAACAAATCACCTCACTTGACAGAAGAAACAAATCTCAGCGGTTAATAAACAGTATTGCCGGTTTTATGAAATATCTTAAATCCGGAAATAAAACTTGACCTGCAAGACCGCAAGACCTGCAAGACCTGCAAGACTGCAAGACCTGCAAGACCTGCAAGACTGCAAGACCTGCAAGACCAGCAAGACCGCAAGACCTGCAAGACCTGCAAGACCTGCAAGACCGCAAGACTGCAAGACCTGCAAGACCGCAAGACTGCATGACCTGCAAGACCTGCAAGACCTGCAAGACCGCAAGACCGCAAGACTGCATGACCTGCAAGACCTGCAAGACTTATTTTTTGATTTTAGCCCACGTATCTTTGAGCGATACTGTCCTGTTAAATACAAGATGATCCGGGGTTGAATCGTAATCGACACAAAAATACCCGAGACGCTGGAACTGGAATTTTTCTAGAGGCTTTGCAGGAGCGAGTGATGGCTCGAGCTTGCATCCGGGAAGTACCTTCAGGGAATCCGGATTAAGGAATTTGCGATAATCATCATCTTTCTGGCCGGACGGATCTTCATGATCGAAGAGCCTGTCATAAAGCCTTACTTCTGCTTCAACTGCATGCCGTGCAGAGACCCAGTGAAGAGTACCCTTTACTTTCTTTTCAGATCCTTCTCCGCTGCGGGTGGAAGAATCATATGTACAGTAAACCTCTTCGATCTGCCCCGTCTTTTCATCCTTTTTAAATGATTCACATTTAATAATATATGCGCCCTTCAACCTGACTTCTGCGCCGGGGGCAAGACGGAAATATTTATGAGGAGGATTTTCCATGAAATCATCACGCTCGATAAAAAGCTCATTGCTGAATGGCACTTTTCTTTTTCCCATACTTTCGTCCTCGGGATTGTTGAGGATCTCCATCTCCTCAACCTTATCTGCAGGGTAATTAGTTATAATAACTTTTAACGGAGCAAGTACTCCGAATACTCTTGGCGCTTTTATGTTGAGGTCCTCACGTACAGCATGTTCCAGAAGTGAAATATCATTAATGGCTTCAACCTTCGTGTAACCGATAAGGTCTACAAACTTTCTGATAGACTCAGGGGTGTATCCTCTTCTCCTGAGGCCGCACAGCGTAGGCATTCTGGGGTCGTCCCAGCCGCTGACTTTACCTTCCTGCACAAGCTCGAGAAGCTTCCTCTTGCTCATCATGGTATATGTTAGGTTAAGGCGGTTAAACTCTATCTGCCGGGGCCTGTAATCAGATGTTCTAAGCTGATCGACGAGCCAGTCGTAAAGAGGACGGTGTACTTCAAATTCGAGAGTGCAAAGTGAATGAGTTATTCCTTCGAAATAGTCGCTCTGCCCATGAGCAAAGTCGTACATGGGATATACTTTCCATGCGTCTCCTGTGCGATGATGGAATGATTTTATTATCCTGTATATTATAGGATCGCGCATTTGCATGTTTGGCGATGCCATGTCGATCTTCGCTCTCAGCACCCGGCTTCCTTCCCCGAACTCGCCTTCATTCATCCTGTAAAACAGATCGAGATTTCCGGCCACAGGCCTATTCCTGAAAGGGCTCACAGTACCGGGCTGACTGGGTGTTCCCTTCTGAGCTGAAATGACATCTGCCGGCTGATCGTCGACATAGGCTAGTCCTCTTTTAATAAGGTCGACGGCGAATTCAAAAAGCTTACCGAAATAATCGGAAGCATAATACTCTCTATCCTCCCAATCGAAGCCCAGCCAGTGAATGTCCTCCTTAATTGAGTCAATATATTCTACCTCCTCTTTAACCGGATTGGTATCATCAAATCTGAGATTGCATTTTCCTCCGTATTTTTTGGCCATACCGAAATCGAGGCAAATGGCTTTTGCATGCCCTATATGAAGATAACCATTGGGTTCCGGGGGAAATCTCGTATGAATCCTTCCGTTGTTCTTCCCTTCTTTTATATCGTCAATTATGAACTGCTCAATGAAGCTTACCGGTTCATTCTTAACAGCAGGATCCTGATTTTTTTCCATCTGATGAATTCTGAATTCTTAAAACAGATGCAAAAATACAAGGATTTGGCGGATCTGAATAGAGTAAGTTCAAAAAACGCATATTGAACTAAAATACTTTGATCAAATAAATAGGAATTTCATTTAGAAAGCCTTTTGAAAAATTCATGAGATTCCTCACTTCACTACGTTATGTTCTGAATGACAGAATTCTTTTTTAGAAGGAGGGTGTCTCAAAAGCCCACCACCTCCCCCTGACGCTTCGGTCAGGGTACTTCCCGCCGAAGCGGGACAGGCTCTCCTCCGATGAGGAGGAGAAAGGTAATACATTATATATCAGCACTTTCCCCTCCTTTTTGAAGGAGGGGTGTCAGACGCCATTGGTGTCTGACAGGGTGGTTAATAACCTTTCGAGACAGCCTCTATAACCCTCAAAAAAAGTGTCATTTCGAGTCCCGAGTCCTCGGGATGAGAAATCTTCCTCATATTATAGGAAGTTATCATAAACGGAAATGATTAGAATTGCCTCAGTCCCTTAGTTTTTTCCACCACGTAAACCTGAGTATTATAGTGGTTATGATCATCACAGCCAGGCTTATCACAAAAGGCACCCATTCGCGGATGACAAGGAATATCGGGAAAACAACCAGTGAACACTGCCAGATGATCCCGATAGTTACGTTCATCATATCACGTCCGAAATCCTTGTTGCCTTCAAAAGAAGGATCGTCCCTGAGAACTTTCTCGTGCACGGGTTTCCAGAATCCCCAGGGGCGGACGCTCTTATAGAAGCTCTTCAGTGTTTCATCGTCTTCAGGACTTGTAAGAAGCGTGCCGGCTATGCTCCCGATTGCTGAAAAAAGAAAAATGAGAGGAAAAGCGTTCATACTGAAATTATTTATCAACGGCCATTTTTCGAGCAGCCCCAGATCAAGAAGTGGAAGAATCAGCGCTGCACCTATGCCAGTCACCATACCCCAGAAATAGCCATAACCGTTAAACCGCCACCAGTACCACTTCAGAAGGTTGGGAGCGGTATATCCTCCCCATAATGCAGCTGTAATCCAGAGAACAACATCATTTATGGAGGTCACGAGGAATCCGGCCGCGATACCGGTCAAGACAATTAATATCGAAGCAATATGGCTCATTTTTACCAACTGTTTTTCGTCAGCTTCCGGATTGATATATTTTTTATATATATCATTTACGAGATAGGCAGGGGCGGCATTGACCGTAGAGGCAAAATTACTCATGAATGCGGCAAGAAGTCCTGCAATTAGCAGACCCAGCAGTCCCATGGGGACATAAGCACCAAGCACCTGAGGCAGGATGCTTTCAAAATCAGGATTTGTGAGGGAACCTTTATACAGGTTGTCAAAATTTACGAGAGCCAGGATTGTCAATCCTGCAATAAGAAAATAGCGGACCGGATTCAGAACGACATTCACCAGTGAGCTCATTTTTGAAGCTTCCACAGGGCTCTTTGCTGCCAGGATACGCTGCATATCATAGTTCGGGGCTGGCCCTGCAGCTGCCTGCAAGATCCCTTTGAAAAGCATCATAATAAAAAAGAGACCGAACATCGAATAGCCGTCATTGGCGATCCAGTCATTGAAAGAGTGAAGACTGGAAGAGGCTGATGAGGAGATAATTGTCCAGTCGAGATCGAGAAAGCGGCCAAACCAGATGCTTTTCCATCCATCGGGGATCACTGCATCGAGAGCCCCCGGGGCAACCCTTGCCATGGCGATAATTCCTATTGCAATGGATGTGATTATCAGAATAATATACTGAACAGCTTCTGTTATTACCACTCCGAACATACCTCCTCTGACGACATAAATGGTCGTCAGTGTCATCAGTATAAGAGCATAAAGGTTTACGTTGATCTGCGGATGAAGGATAAGGAATTCATGATCGGCAATTAAAGGGGGAAGAAAAGCGGAGGCAAATTTACCGACACCCTTAAAGCCATAGGATAGAAATCCTATGACGCTTACAAGTGCAAATATAATTACGATGATCTGAGAGAGATTGGCTGCTCTTCCCTTTCCGAAACGGGTCTTTATCCAGTCTGCTCCCGTCATTACATTCGACCGGCGCATCCACGCGGAGAGGTAGACCATCATGAATATCTGATTAAATACCGGCCAGAGCCATGGTAGCCATAGACTCTTCAATCCATATACGGAAAGCCAGTAAACGAGCAGCATTGTGCCAGCTATATCGAACATGCCGGAGGCGTTCGATATCCCCAATAAATACCATGGCATTGAATTTTCTCCCAGGAAATAAGAGCTGATGTTTTTTGAAGCTCTTTTAGAAACCCGGTAGCCTATAAAGATCGTTGCAATCAGGTAAAGGAGTATGATTCCGAGGTCTATCGGATGTAAATTCATACGAAAGGATTCAGACCGGGAAGTTATTAAATTATGAATGAAATTTTACCTTTTCTGGTCTTGTCATAGACTTCGCGGCTGAAAAGGTATAATTGTGCAGGTTTATGAGGGACACCTTTTTGTTTTTTCTTGAGCGGGATCACATAGTGCATCTGTGAGACTTTTTTCCTGAAGTTGCGTTTATCGAATGAAGTTCCAAGAAGGGCTTCATAAAGTTTCTGGAGCTGTGAAAGGGTAAAGTAATCGGGGAGCAGTTCGAATGCAATAGGTTCGACCTTTACTTTTCTCTGAAGAGCTTCAAGCGCTTTATAAAAGATATGTTTATGGTCAAAAGCCATTTCCATCCCGTTGATCTTATTTACAGGGAACCATTGTACATTTTTATCTTTAAGATGGAGGGTGACCTTTGTATTGTCGATAAGGGCAAGATATCCGACAGTTACTATCCTTTCGGCAAATCCCTTGTTGATATATTTCAGCCACACCTTATCCTTATCACCGGCTACACGATCAAGCTGTCCGAATGCAGCAAACTGTTCAAGAAAGATGTTATCGAGCCCTGTAAGGTTCTTTAAAATATTGTTTGCTGCAGTGTCAAGGTCTTCATCCTCAAAAATATGATAGCCGGTCAGGGTATGGTCTTTTATAAGGAGTTTCCCGGATTCTTCATCTTTGAGTTCCCTTTCAACCAGTAAAACATTGAGTTTTTTAAAATCGAAGCCAAAAACTACACAGTCTACTGAGATATTTGGAACTATATTATGAGAAATCATTGAATTACAGCTTAATAGCCTCTCCGATTAGTTAGTGTATATATTATTATTTGGTAAAAATATATTTAAAATCTGTAAAGTCAATAAAATATCAAGTAAAAGACTCCCTGAACCTAAAATATTTTTCGACCGGAAGATGGCTTCTGGTATATAAACCCCATATTATGTCAATCTGAGGGAGATAATAAAAATTATATTGAAAAAATGATAATAATTGTAATTTTTATCGGTCTGATTTCAAAAATTTATTATCTTCGTGTAAATTGTACACAACTAACCTGATATAAACATACCTGAAAGCTTCATCATTGTGCAATTTATTCATATTATACTTAACCTACTTAACTTAGCACATGGAAAAAACACTAATGCGCTGAGTGTCAATATATTATATAATTTATTGCTATTAAATTAGAAGAATCATTTAATTATTAACCAAACCCTAATTTACTATGAAGAAAAATTGTTCTTATTTAATAACCTTTTGTTTTCCGCATGGAAAACTAAGAACACTGCTTCTACCTTTAAAGCTAACTGTTATTTTAAGTATTTTAACCACTTTTAGTGCCTTGGCGCTGGATTTAGGGGTAACTAATACTTGGGATATTCAAGCTCAACAACAGAAAGTTACAGGTAGGGTTATAGATGCTACAACAAATGAACCACTTGTCGGAGTTAACGTAGCTGTTGAAGGAACTACAGTGGGAGCTTTAACTGATGCACAAGGAAATTATTCTATTGATCTTCCGAGATCTACCGGAACCCTTGTTTTTACTTATATAGGATATACTACTGTAAAAGTACAAATTCAAGGACAAAAAACCATAGATGTTAAAATGACTTCAGAGGTTTTAGCTCTGGAAGAGGTTGTTGTTGTCGGTTATGGTACTGCCAGGAAGAGCGATATTTCCGGATCTGTTGCTTCAGTTAGCAGAGAAGAGATGTTGAGAAAAGCTCCTACGAACATTGTACAAGGTTTAAAAGGATCGGCTGCGGGTGTAATGGTTGTAGCACAAGATGGTGCTCCTGATGCAAACTCAGCCATTCGTATTCGTGGTGTTGCAACTATTAACGGCAGCGCCAATCCGCTGTATGTAGTAGATGGCGTACAGGTTGGTACAAACGCCAATTTTCTTAACCCAAATGACGTAGCGAGCATTGAAATATTGAAAGATGCTTCTGCAACTGCTATATACGGTGCAGCCGGAGCTAATGGTGTTATCATGATTACCACTAAACATGGTGTGGCAGGTGCTTCACAAATTGCTTTTACAGTAGACTATGGGATCCAGACTTTAGCATCAAAATTGGATGTTGGTGATGTGGACCAGTATGCAGCAAATATTCGTCAGGCACGTGCTAACGATGGTGGAATTCTGGCTAATCAGATTTTCGCTGCTCAATATGACGGTCAAAGAAAGAACATTGACTGGCAAAAGGTAATGACACGTGTTTCCCTTAAACAGCAATATAATCTCTCTGCTTCAGGGGGTAATGAAAAGACTTTATCCAGCTTTTCATTAGGTTATTTAAATAATGACGGTATTGTTATAAATTCAAATTACAAGCGTTTGACCGGTCGTGCCAATATAATTACCAAAGTGGCTGATTTCCTTGAGATCGGTAGTGACCTCAATTTCGTTCATTCAGAATCACACGGTAGTAACGCAGGCATCGGTAATAACGGTAACCTTTCTTCTCTCCGTGATTGGGCTACCTTCTCTCCCACTATGGATTATGTGGACCCGGTGACTAATCAGATAGTAAGTCCGAACTATAAAAACCCGGACGGAACTTATGGCGCTCCTGAACAAGGTGATGTAGGTTCAAACGATTATTCAATTACTTCAGGTAACATTTATGCTGCACAGAGGGAAAATACCGGTATTTCCAAAAATAACCAGATACTTCTCAGTGCTTATGCCAATATTAAATTGTTTAAAGGTTTAACTTTCAAATCAATAGCATCTTATAATTATTCAACAGGCAATTGGTATAACTTCTGGGGCAACGTAAAACGTTACTTTCCTGACGGGACACTTGTGAAATTGTATAATTACGATAACAAATATTATTTAGGAATCAGTAATAGCAATTATAATAATCTTGCTATCGAGAATTATTTGACCTACAATTGGAAGAATGATATTCACAATTTGACTTTAATGGCAGGTAATACTATAAGCAGAGGCATGGGAAACTGGTGTAGTGCTTCCGGAAATGGTTTCCCCGGGGATAACATCCGTGATATTAGTTTGACTAATGATCCTACTGCAAGAAGTGGTACCGGCGCTTATAACCTTGAGTCTCGCGGATTATCTTATTTTGGTCGTCTTAATTATACTTTGAAGGATCGTTATATCTTAACAGCGACTATGCGTCGTGACGGTTCTTCTAACTTCGGGGCCGATAACCGCTGGGGTAATTTCCCGTCAGTAGCTGCTGCATGGCGTATTTCAGAAGAGAGTTTCCTGAAAGACAACCCAACTATCGCTAATTTGAAACTTCGCTTTGGCTGGGGTCAGACAGGTAACTCCGGAGGTCCGACAGATCTATCTGTTACAGCATTAACTTCAAATAAGATTCAATACTTTTTTTATGGACAGAATGGACAGTCAGGTATGAATACCTCAAGACAATTAGCTACCGGTACTGCTCCTACATTAACTGATCCCAGGTTGAAATGGGAGACCAATGAACAAAGTAACATAGGTATTGATTTGGGTTTGTTGAAAAATATGGTGACTGTTACTTTAGATTATTTCATCCGTAAATCTAAAGATCTGTTGTTGTACCAGTCAATACGCCCTTCATCCGGTTACACCCAGGTATATACCAACTACGGTGAAATTAAGAATTCAGGTATTGAGTTCAGTGTAAACTACAGGAAGCAAATTAATCAGGATTGGACTTTCGGTGCCATATTAACAGGTTCGACCATAAAGAACGAAGTTGTAAAAATGGGCGCTGATCTGTTCAGTGAAAACACAGGTTCTACCGGTGATGGTTCTAACGTGGGTCCGATAGGTGCTCCTTCAGGTACGCACTGGAACGGTCACTCAATATGTCGCGAGGGGTATGCCGTAGGTTCTTTCTACGGTTACGAGGTAGAGGGAGTATACCAGACTCAGGCCGAAATAGATGCTGCCAACGATGCAGCAATAGCTGCGGGGCACCCTGGCGGATACAATAATGGATCAAAAACTGTTCCCGGTGATTTTAAGTATAAGGACCTTAATGGCGATGGATATCTTAGTGATAAGGATATGACAATATTAGGTAATGGTTTCCCTAAGTTAAACTACGGTTTGACATTAAACACTTCTTATAAGAACTGGGATTTCTCAATTTACACTTATGGAGTAGCTGGAGCAAAGATCTATTCATACTCTGCAATGGGATTATCCAACATGTTCCCGAGTGATAATCCTTCTACTCCTAACGTCTTAAAAGAAGTTGCACAAACTGCCTGGACTCCTGATAATCCTAGCACCACTATGTCAAGATTATCATTCCTGGATTTGAATTACAACATGCGTGGTTCTGACGTATGGGTTAAGAAAGGTGATTACTTTAAAATCAGTAATATTCAAATTGGTTATAATGTTAACAAGGATCTGTTGAGAGCAATTCGCCTTGAAGGTGCACGCATTAACATTTCTATCCAAAACTTGTTCTGCTTCTCCAGTTACAATAAATATGGTGACCCTGAAGCAGGGCAGGGAAGTGTGCTCTATACCGGTTTGGATGCAGGCCGTTATCCTATGTCACGTATTTATTCAATAGGTTTGAATATTCAATTCTAGTTGTTACACATAAATATAGATTAACATTATGAAAAATATATTAAAAATATTTTTTACAGTTGCAAGCGTGTTATTTCTGTTTGGAATAACCTCCTGCAAAAAGGACTATTTGTCGGTGGATCACTATTCCATTTTAGCTGCCGATCAGATGTTCAAGTCAGACGATGATGCCAAGGCAGGTCTTGTTGGTTGTTACACTATGATGCTTCCGACAGATATTGACGGAGACTGGGGTATCAAACCAAACCTGTTTCTGGGGGGCCACCCAACAATGGATACTCAGGCAACAGGATGGGACAAAGACTGGAACTCTCAAAGCTGGACTCCAGGCAGCCCGGAACTGCTAGGCGGCTGGAAACAGGCCTATACTGCAATTTCCCGTTGCAACGATTTTCTTGCAGGTCTTGCTAATGCAGATAAAGTTACTACCAGTGTAAAAACTTCTCTTGATGGGCAGGCCAGGTGCATCCGTGCTTTCTACTATATGTGGCTTGCAAAAAATTTCGGTCGTGTACCAATGCTGGCAACAGGAGAAAACTATATTAACACTCCGCAAAAAGCCCGCGCCGCAACATATGCTGAAATGTGGGATTTCATCATTGCTGATTTATTAACAGCAGCTGATGAACTTGAATGGGATCCAATGAGCGGACAGTATGGACGTTGTACCAAAGGTTTTGCACTTTCATACCTGGGAGAAGCTTATATGTGGAAAGCATATCGTGTTCCTGATCAGGCTAATGCAAACTACACATTAGCAGCTGCCGCTTTACTACAGGTAATTCAGAGCGGTAAATATGAATTAAATCCTTCATTCACTACTCTGTTTGATCCAGGAGCTGTATGGACAAAAGAATGTATCTGGGAAGAAGTTCTTGACGAAGGTTCACAATGGAACCAATGGTCCAATCTATCCCAGGCTCACAACTGGATGGTCCATTTTGTAGCTC
>JAPLDY010000251.1 GCA_026391595.1 Bacteroidia bacterium | reverse complement strand
TGACCGCCTGCTCCCTCGGATCGGCGGAATTGCCGGCGTTCTTTCTTGCAAAAGCTGCGACAGCCCCACTGTCACAATCGATCGTCAAAGAGGGCTGAAGATAGGGCCGCATCTCTGAATTCATACCCTGTCCCTTTTTATAGATGCAACCTTTTTTCTTCATCCGGTTCATGCTTTCTTATGATTTGATGATCTGGTTGAAATGGGCCTTGTCTGAGTTACACCTTATCTACACTTTAGAATATTTACAAAAGCAAGGATTGCCAACAGAAAGAGAGTATAATATTCGGGGCCAAAAGAAGTGCGAAGCATTTCCATAATACCTTTTGCTTTGGGTCTGTTCTTATCTGCCTGTATTTCCCACCCATGCCTTATTCTTGTTCACGTCTGTTTCTATGCTTCTCCCGGATTTACCACCGCCCTGGAGTATCCAAACCGCTTTGCGAATATCTCATCAGTATAGTCAGTGAGGTGATAAAAGAAATTAACAAGCTCGGGGAGGACATCAATGTCAATGAAAATGAGCTGGTCTTTTCCTATAATACTCGATGCATGCACAATTCTGTGGCGAACTTGGGTTAGTTCATCCAAGAAGTCTAAGGGGTTGTTGAATATTTTGCCCTGAAAGTCCATTTTGAAATTGGAGAAATGTCTGGCTAATTCTCCCGCCATGTATTCAAAGCCAAAGACCACCCCCATCTTACAGAACTTGCCGTCCCAACGCTTTTTCATGAGGATGTCGAGGGACGTTTCCAACGTGTTTTCCACAACACCCACCGCAGCATAAGACCGTTCAAAGAGCCCATACAGATATGTCTCAAAAGAGCCATAAATCATAACGAAGACCTGACGGGCAAGAACATCAACGGCTTCCTTCGTGAACGCGAGAACTCGATTAGCCGGCATCATCGCAAATTTAGATTTCAATTTTATCTTCATGGGAGTCCTATCTTTAAACGGCAAGTTAGGAACGAGCTTTTCGAAATGGTTCATATATTCATGGTAAGAGAGACAAGTTACAAATAGAAAACCAAGTATCTCGTTCGTTCTCTTCAAGAAAAGTCTGCGCTCGTCGGTACAGGGCGTTGGAGGCAAGACAAAGGTCTTTCCGTCATAACGGTCTGGTATCATTCCAAGAGGATTTTGCGTATCAGGTTTTTCATTGTCATGATCCATTCGAATACGTTCCTCCAAAGTGTAAGATGCGCCCTATGCCTCTTGCGCGACGCTTATTTCCGGTCATGTTCTTATATTTTTTCTATTCTGTTAATACCGTGCGGATGTCAGAAGAATTAAGAATTTTATTAAAGATATTTTCTGTTGCCCTTGGAATCAACTCATAAATTTGAGACGAATTACCACCCAGGCTATCCTTCCCATAGACTTCTCGCTGCATAAGTACTTTGTTTTTTTCATCAAATACTTTAACAATAAGTTTATAGTGTAGATCAGTTCCGAAAGTAAGAGACAGCATTCCTCCCCCCGAAACACTTAACCACTCTAATATATCGATTGAAATAACCCTGTCAGGGATTGATGATTCCATTATATTAAATTCTGCGGCCAGCAGACCATTTACAATGGCTTGAGAAAATTCATCAGCAAGAGGCTTAAGCGTCGATGTCCCAATATCATACGCCCTGCCAAAGCCGCCCCTAAATATTCCGACCCATTCTGGCCCTGTCTGGCCGGATAAAACATAAGAACGTTTATCATGGACAATTACAGAGATTGTCTTATTTCCCTTATAATTAATTTTTGGACTAATATTGTGATATTCGATATACGATGTATAATGTGTAGTCGGAATAAAAGAATCCTCTTTGAAATCAGAGCACACTTTAACAACTTCCTGCTTACCGCCTTGTCGCTCCGCTTCACTTGCGAGAGTGAGCAGTTTTGCTATATTGTAATTCCAATTGTCGCGTGCATAGGAAAAAGCAGTGTTACCTACGTTATCCCTCAAGCTGAGATCCGCGCCATTACAGAGCAGTAATTTTACGATTCTGATGTTCCCTTGTATTGATGCCAGCATAAGAGGTGTTTGACCGCCATTGCTCGCGTTAATATCAGCACCATTTTGAAGTAGAAAGTTAACTACATTTTCCTTTCCCTCTTCTACTGACCATTGTAATGGTGTCAAATTCGAGATCGGTTCATTTACATTAGAGCCGTTCTTAATAAGATTTTGCATAGTTTGCAAGTCTCCTGTAGTCACGGCTTTTGCCAGTGACACAGGTTTCGTCGATGCACAGCCTGTTAAAAGTTGCATCAAGACATAAGAAATAAGAAAAAGTTGCAGAATCAGAGATGATGTTGTTTTCATAAATCATGTCTCCTTCAAAACACAAAACCCCGCTCTTTTTGTAGAAAACGGGGTTTTGACAGTCAGCACTTATTTCCCTCCAGCATGGTTATACGGGATGGAACTTATTTACGGCCTTTTATATCTATAGTGTCGGTATCACGATTTTCATTTCAAATCTACTATTTCCATGAAAATATTCAATCTACGACTTTCAGGAAGGAGCCCACACTTCAACGTACCCGCCTGGTCCATACAAAAATTTTGTCTCCGGTGAAAATAAAAAAAGGGAAACTTACCTTTTCAACGAGAAAATGATATGTAACAATCCATCCCTATATCGAGGAGGTGTCCCTTGAAGAAACGCATCGTCATCATCGTCGTGCTGGCGCTCCTCATCGGCACGGGCCTCTTCGTCTACTGCGGCCAGCAGAAGGCGCGGAAGGGAGAGCTTTCCTACTCCGGAACCATCGAGGCCACCCAGT
>JAPLDY010000145.1 GCA_026391595.1 Bacteroidia bacterium | reverse complement strand
GAAGCTCGTGTGATCTGGAGTGCAGTATAATTTATGTCATCATTTCTGGTACCAATTGTTAGCAAATCAGAACCGCCATATTTTATATATGCACCATACTGTGTACTACCACCTTCTCTTAGATTAATTCCATAATCATTGGTCATGTCTTTTCCATCAAGGTACATATCTCCTACAACATTTAATTGACCAGCAGGGGTACTAGTTCCAATTCCAAGATTGCCATTTATTGTTAAAATCTGGTTTGCAGGATCTGCATCAAATACACCATAAATTAAAGGAGATGAAGTATTTGAATTAGCGATATAAAGTTTATCTGAACCCAGTTCGTTCAGTCCTGTATTATAACCAATGAAAACATTTCTGGACCCAGAAACATTTAACAAACCTGCACCTGCTCCAAGAATAGTATTGTACTCGCCTGATGTATTCTTCCAGCCTGTTGAGTTTCCAAGGAAGACATTATAGCTTCCGCTTACATGGCTTGTTCCTGCGCGCGTGCCCACAAAAGTATTGAGGCTTCCACCAGAGTTACTTAACCCTGCCTCACAACCAATAAAAACATTATATTGACCATGTCCGCTATACCCTGTTTTATATCCAATATAAACGTTATCATATCCACCAAGAGTATTATAACCAGCTTCCTTCCCAATATATACATTTGAAAATCCATCCTGATTATAGTACCCGGTGCGATATCCAATAAAAACATTACTATACCCTCGCCAATTTGCCGGACTTACTTGCGATCCCAGAAAAACATTATCATATCCGTCAAAATTTGAATAGCCGGTACTATCACCTATAAAAACATTCCGGTTACCTTTTCCCATATTGCTATTATATTTAGAGTAACCTGCTTTATTCCCTAAATACGTATTCCTTGAACCAGTATTATTATAATATCCTGAAAGGTTCCCTAAAAACAGGTTATTTGATCCAGTGCCATTAATAATACCGCTTTCAGTCCCAATAAAAACGTTATTTGTTCCATTATTTGTGTATCCTGATTTGTACCCCAAAAAAACATTGTTATCGGCGGTGTTATTACTCCAGCCCGATTGATAACCCAAAAAAGTATTGTACCTGCCAAAACGGTTTGAATTACCTGCCTCATTACCTATAAACACATTGTAAGAAGCGGTATCATTTGACATACCGGCATGATATCCTAAAAATACATTCTTTCGTCCTGATGTATTATTTATACCTGTTTCATAACCAACAAAAGAGTTGTGAATCCCCGATGTGTTGTGAATTCCGCTTTTGTGCCCTATGAAATAGTTTTGAGGTGTAAGCGAAGTGAATGGAGTTATTGTCTGAGTCCCTTTTGTAATATCAAAGCCACCAACTGCAAATCCTCCCTTAACTGCCTTTGCCGGATTATTATTTACATAAACCCTTGTGCTGTCACGTGTTACACGAAGATATTCTTCCTGAGGTGCTTTGGTCATATCATAGCCTCCAACAGCAAAGCCTCCCTTTAATTTCTTTGTCGCAGGATTGGAATCAATATATATTCTTACGCTGTCGGAATTAACATCAAGATAATCCTGAACGGTTCCTTTTGTGATATCATAACCCCCTACTGCAAAGCCCCCTTTTAGCTTCTTTGTTAAAGGATTGGTGTCAAGATATATTCTTACACTATCTTTCCCAACAAACAGGTACTTTGTCGATTCTGCCTTATCGGTACCGAAACCTCCAACTGCGAAACCTCCCTTCACAGCCTTGGCTCCGTCACTCACATATATTCTTACTCCCTCATTGTATACAGCAAAGATTGTCTGTCCATCTTTATTTTTTACTTCAAACAGGGCATCTTCGAGTCCAGCTGTTGTTCCTTTGACGGCCAGTTTATCGACTGTACCTGCAAGATCGCCTGCAACCATGGTATAGGGAACCGACATGAGCTGGGATGTACCCATATCTTTCCAGGAACCAGAATAATAGATCTCAGTTTTAAGGTATTTGGGTGTAACACTCCAATCGATAAGGTTAAATGTTGCCACAGTACTTTCTGTCTGCCTGGTGCCAGTCCCGACTACCAGGGTGAAGAGCCCGAAGCTATTGGTCGTTATTGTAGAGTGCAGCTCCTTCCAGAAGATTGTTCCACCGGTCGATAAAGACTGAATGTACATCATTGCCTGCAGAGGAGTATTTGGCAAAATATTACCTGACCCGTCGCGGGCGATAGCCTGGTAATTGAAGCCCTGCGGGACCTGGCTCAATGCAAAGGGCACAGGGCTCAGGGCAAGAATTAATAATGCAAGGGAGAGTTTTGTTTTCATGATAAGAAAGGTTTAAAGGTGCAACAGTTCAGCGGTACAAAGGCTAATGAACAGAGGACCAGTAGTCAAACGTTAAATCTAAAACACATAACCAGCAACAAGTAACCAGCAACAAGTAACCAGCAACTTTGTTCCGTATAAGCAAGTTATGACAAATAATAAGGCAAGTCAAATTTTTTTACCCGCTCAACCACTCAACCTTTTTCAGGAGTCTAAGGATTATTTGAGTCCTTGTAGAAAAGAAAACCTCAGAATTAAAAATTCTTCAATTTAATTATCCAATATTATATCCGGTTATCAATTATGAAGTAAGC
>JAPLDY010000010.1:38226-42816 GCA_026391595.1 Bacteroidia bacterium | reverse complement strand
AACTGTTAAAGGCGACGTTCATGATATCGGTAAAAATATTGTCGGCGTAGTTCTTTCCTGCAATAATTATCAGGTTATCGACCTTGGCGTAATGGTTCCTGCAGAAAAAATAATTGATACTGCAATAAAGGAAAATGTAAATTTCATAGGTCTCAGCGGATTGATAACTCCCTCACTTGAAGAGATGGTGCATGTTGCTTCAGAGATGGAACGAAGGAAAGTAAAAATTCCTCTGCTTGTCGGAGGAGCAACAACATCCGAGATACATGCAGCCGTCAAAGTGGCTCCTGCATATTCGGAGAGCGTCATTCATGTCAAGGATGCCTCAAGGGCTGCTGGTGTACTGTCATCACTTCTACAGAAAGACAACACAGGTTATGTTTCTTCAATAAAGGAAAAATACCGGAAACTGAGGGAGGATCATGATTCGAGGCAGGATAAACGGGACCTGTTGTCAATTGACGAAGCCAGAAAAAACAGGTTTGTGACCGACTGGAACACATTAAAAATTTTAAAACCACTGAAGCCCGGCCATCACCTGATTAAAGAGATAGACCTGAAAACACTTTCAGAATATATCGACTGGACTTACTTCTTCTTTGCATGGAGACTCTCCGGAAAATATCCGGCCATTTTCAATGATCCGGTAAAAGGTAAGGAAGCGAAGAAGCTGTTTGATGATGCGCGGCATTACCTTGATGAAATAATAAAAGAGAAGATCGTAAAAGCAAAGGGTGTGTTTGGATTGTTCCCTGCAGTGTCGGAGGGGGATGATATAAAAGTATTTGCTGGTGAAAACGAAACTTTGTTAAGGTTTCTTAGAAACCAGGAGAAGAAGGAGAAAGATATTCCGAACATGTCGCTGGCAGATTTTATTGCGCCGGGATCTGCAGGGAAGATAGATAATATCGGATTATTTGCAGTGACTGCAGATATTGATAATGAGGCAATTAAAAAATACAGGGAAGACGATTATGCCACTATCATGATAAGGATATTAAGTGACCGGCTGGCTGAAGCTGCAGCAGAATGGCTTCACGAAAAAGTAAGGAGGGAGTACTGGGGTTATGCTGCTGATGAGAAGCTGACGATGGAAGAGATCCTTTCAGCAAAATACAAGGGGATAAGACCGGCTCCCGGTTACCCGGCATGTCCGGATCATACCGAGAAACGTACTATCTTTAACATTCTCGAATCAGAAGCATCAATAGGGGTGGAACTCACCGGGAATTTTGCGATGACACCACCAGCATCTGTGTGCGGATATGTATTTTCTCACCCGGCTTCATCATATTTTAATATAGGTAAGATCGGCAGCGATCAGCTTATTGATTATGCGGCCAGAAAAAAATTAACAAAAGAAGAGGCTGCGCGATGGCTCGCCCCTAACTTATGAAAATCATAATATGAGTGTTATCGATAAACTGAAAAGCGCAAAGGGACCATTGTTCACTTTTGAGCTGTTACCCCCGCTGAAAGGGCATAGTATTGAAAAAGTTTATACAACAATCGACAGGCTGATCGAATTTCAACCGGCATACATTAACTTTACAACACACCGCAATGAGATAACTTATAAGGAGCGGACTGACGGACTTCTTGAAAAACGGGTGACGCGTCTGCGTCCCGGGACCATTGCACTTGCAGCAGCAGTCAGGTATAAATATAATATCACAGTAGTGCCCCATATCCTGTGCGGAGGTTTTTCAAAGGAAGAGACGGAAAACGTCCTGATCGAGATGAACTTTCTCGGTATTGACGATGTCCTTGCTCTGAGAGGCGATCCTCAGAGAGGAAGCAGGACATTCATACCTGAAAAAGAAGGGCATACCCATACCTCGGATCTTATCAGTCAGATTGTCGGTATGAACAACGGCAGGTACCTAGAGGAGACACTTGAAGATACCACTCCTACAAATTTTTGCATAGGGGTGGCCGGTTATCCAGAAAAACATTTTGAGGCACCCAACAGGCAGACTGATATGGAGTACCTTAAGCATAAAGTTGATGCCGGAGCCAGCTATATCGTCACCCAGATGTTCTTCGACAACTGTAAGTTTTTCAGGTTCAGGGATGAATGCAGGGCAATGGGAATAAATGTTCCTGTGATTGCAGGGCTCAAGCCTGTTTCTGCTTTAAACGACATAAAACTCCTGCCGCAGACTTTTCATATAGATGTTCCCAACGATCTGGTAACTGCAATCAGAAAATGCACAACCGACAAGGAGGCTCGTGAGGTTGGTATTGAGTGGGCGACGATGCAATCGAAGGATTTAATAAAAGAGGGTGTTCCGGGAATACATTACTATACTCTCGGCCGCTCTGATAATGTTGCAAGAATCGTTAAAGCTGCATTTTAAGACAAAAAACTTACACGGAGGAAATCCTGAGAACCACAGAGTGCCACAGAGATATTCTCTGTGTAGCTCTGTGCCTCTCTGTGTAACTCTGTGTAAGTTCTTATAATTTAAAAGCTTTCATAATCTTATCTACATAATCCAGCTTCTCCCATGTGAAGAAATCGACTTTCTTAAGCCAGACTTTCTTGCCATTACCATTGACAGCAGTTGGATTGCTTCCGGGAACTTCATAATAAACCTCAACATTCTTTGAATATGGATCACGGCCGAAATGTCCGTAAGATGCCGTCTGCAGGAAAATAGGATTCTTAAGTCCCAGTCTTTTTACTATTGAATAGGGACGCATATCGAAAAGCTTAAGAACGATATCTCCTATCTCTCCGTCATGCAATTGATTACCCTTGTTGTTCTTCACATGTGCAGTTCCAAAAGTATTTACGTAAAGCCCTACTGGCTGTGCGACACCTAGTGCATAAGCCACCTGGATGAGAGCTCTGTCGCATACACCTGCTGCAACAAGATTCTTGGCAATATGCCGTGCAGCATAGGCAGCCGACCTGTCAACTTTCGATGAATCCTTACCGGAGAAAGCCCCGCCTCCATGTGCTCCGTGTCCACCGTATGTATCAACTATGATCTTACGCCCCGTTAGTCCGGTATCTCCGTGAGGGCCGCCGATCACGAATTTGCCAGTCGGATTGACAAGCAGCCTGGTGTCGGATTTAATTAGCTTCTGGATCCTTAAAGGCAGTGATTTCTTAACCTTTGGAAACAGGAATTTGACCAGGTCATCATGGATCTGTTTCTGCATAGCCTTTTCAGCAGCTTTTTCCGAAACAGCCGATTTGCTTTTCGGGAGAACGAACTCATCATGCTGGGTACTGATAACAATTGTATCTATCCTCAGCGGCTTATTATTGTCGTCGTATTCTATTGTAACCTGCGATTTTGCATCGGGGCGGAGATATTTCATGATCTTTCCTTCATGACGTATGGCTGCAAGCTCATGCAAAAGGATATGTGCAAGCTCGATGCTCAATGGCATGTAATTATCCATTTCGCGGCATGCATATCCGAACATCATTCCCTGGTCGCCGGCGCACTGCTCTTCTGGTTTCTCGCGCATGACCCCCTGCCTGATATCGGCAGATTGTTCATGAATGGTTGAGATGACTCCGCATGAGTCGCAGTCGAAACGATATTCAGCCTTTGTATATCCAATGTTACGGATAACACGGCGGGCCGACTCCTGGACGTCAACCCATCCTGTAGTCTGAACTTCACCTCCGCAAACAACAAGGCCTGTTGTAACAAATGTTTCGCATGCAACTTTTGATTCCGGATCCCATTTCAGGAATTCATCAAGCAATGCATCTGAAATCTGATCTGCTACTTTATCGGGGTGCCCCTCTGATACTGATTCTGAAGTAAAAAAATATCCCATAGTCTTTAAAGTTTGAAGTGTCTGGAGTACTTAGAGTTAATAATAATTTTAATGTTTAATAAATCATTAAGTACTCAAAACTTTAGTGTAATTTAAGTACTTAAACAATTGATAGGAAGATTGGTTGATGCGAAAAATGAATTTCATGCGTTTTAGCATTTTTTCCTGTGGTTGCAATCATCACAAATCTTTCCACCAGATAATTATGGCACAAAGCAAGTAAAAAAATCCGGAATAAAAAATATTATCCGTTAGTCAGATGCCTGAAGACCTCCTCCAGGTTACTCTCTTCTTTCTGAAGCGAGAGAACGGTAAGATTATTTTTAACTGCGAAAGAAAATATAGCGGGACGCACATCTTCTTCACCTTCAGCCTCAATAAGCCACAAATCGCCAGAAGCAGGCTTTACATCAAGAATGCCTTCAATTTTCAACAGTTCCGGGAGATCAGGCTTCCTGTCAAATTCTATTTTTATGATCTGCCGGCGCTTTTTTATCACAGAATGAATATTATTTTTCAGCTCATCAGCCATGATCTTTCCATTGTTGATGATTATAATCCTGTCGCACACGGCTTCAGCTTCCTGCATGATATGAGTTGAGAACATCACCGTTTTTTCTTTTCCGGCCTCAATAATAAGATTGCGGATCTCAATTATCTGGTTTGGATCAAGACCGCTTGTAGCTTCATCGAGGATCAGCACTCCCGGATCATGAATAAGCGCTTGTGCAAGGCCAACCCTCTGCCTGAAGCCTTTTGAAAGCGAT
Source organism: Bacteroidia bacterium (assembly GCA_026391595.1). GTDB lineage: Bacteria > Bacteroidota > Bacteroidia > Bacteroidales > VadinHA17 > LD21. The sequence continues at coordinate 38,245 of JAPLDY010000010.1, read as the reverse complement.
CCTATCTTTTTTTTCTGTT
>JAPLDY010000010.1:0-38192 GCA_026391595.1 Bacteroidia bacterium | reverse complement strand
ATTTTATCAATCCGCTCTCCGGAAGAGCCTCCCTTTTTATATAAGGATAATACAAAGGCCAGGTATTCCCTTACGTACATTTCCGGGTAGAGGGGATTGTTTTCGGGAAGATAGCCTATCGTTTTCCTTAGTTCAGGGTCATCTGTGGAGATCTCTGTACCGTTTATATATACGGAACCTGATGAAGGAGGGATGAAGCCGGTGATTATTTTCATCATGGTCGATTTTCCTGCTCCGTTTGGACCCAGGAACCCGACAATCTCACCTGTCTTCACTTCAAAGGATACATTATCAAGCGCTTTCTGCCCGCCGTAAAGTTTTGTAACTCCCTGAACTAGAATTGACATACCGATCCCCTTTAATATGAGGATCTTATGAACCCCAGCCTCCCATGAACTGGGAAGTGTTTGCAAATGAGGCTTTAGGATTTACACAGCATACAGGTATCTTTGAGCTGTTGGCAATAATGTATTGCTCGGAAGCACCCACCATGTAATCGGCAAATGTGATATTCTTTGTCGTAACTATAAGAATCAGGTCTGCATTGATTTTTTGTGCAAAATCAAGTGTCTGCTCAGCAAAGTTACCTCTTGGAACTTCGTGGATCTGATATTCTATATTGTTCTGTATGAGATATTTAATAGCAAAATTCAGATTTATCTTTGTTTTCTTGATGAGATTCGCATCAGTAGCGGTGGTGACAAGAATGTTCATCTTCGATTCGAAATATTTGCCCATGAAAATTGCCATTTTTGTCTTTTCCTTGTTTTCTTTTCGGTAATCCATTGGAAAGACAATATTATGATACTTCTCCTGATCAACAGGCGGATCCTGAACAACAATGAATGGTACTGTAGATTTTACAATAACTTTTAATGCCCAGCTGCCGGTTAGCTTCTGCATCCCTTTCATTCCATGGGTGCCCATCACCACCAGGTTAATATCTTTCTTGTCCTCATCATCAATTCCCTTTTGATTGACGTAATTGCCAATTGCATTAAAGATCGTACCTCTGGCGATAGCGGAAATTATAACAAGGTTGTACTTTTTGGCGTTTTCTTCAGCCACAGCCTTTAAAAGTGACTTTTTTTCTCCTTCTGCTGCTGGTTTAATTTTATCATCCACGATATGAAGAAGACATATATCATTTTTTACCATGCGGCTGATCTTTACTGCATGTGCAAGTGCATTATCTGCAACAGGAGTGAAATCCCATGGTACCACTATAAGTTTCTCTTTCTCTGCCATAGCTGAAAATATTTCAATTCGTACTCAAAGTTATTCAGATTTTGCCAATATACAAATGGATTATCTGCCAGAACCATTCAGTAATAATAACTGAACAGGAATGAAAATATTTCGTCTCTGATCCTTAAACCTCAAAAAAGGCAGGCTTTGGCACAAAAACAATGCCAATTTAGTTTAACAACCTGCAATTTATTATTTTTGCGATGTTATTTTAAATATGATGAAACGGATAAAAATTAAAGATTTATTACAAACACCTATAGTCGATACAGAAGTGCTTGTAAAAGGATGGGTGAGAACCAAACGAGGAAACAAAAACATTGCATTCATTTCCCTTAATGATGGATCGACAATAAATAATATCCAGATAGTTGCAGATATTTCCATATTTGGCGAAGATCTTCTAAGAGATATTACCACCGGGGCATGTATCGGAGTTACCGGAAAACTTGTCAAATCACAGGGACAGGGACAGAGTGTGGAGGTTGCTGCTGCTACGATTGATCTTTATGGGAAAAGCGATGCTGAAACATATCCACTTCAGAAGAAAGGACATTCCATGGAGTTTCTGAGAGAGATTGCCCACCTGAGGCCCAGAACAAACACTTTCGGTGCGGTATTCAGGATGAGGCATGCCATGGCCTTTGCAATTCATAAATATTTCAACGACAAGGGTTTCTTTTATTTGCATACACCAATAATCACCGGCAGCGATGCTGAAGGTGCCGGTGAAATGTTTCATGTCACTACCTTTGACCTTGCGAAGATACCCCTCGATAAGAACGGGGCTCCTGAATTCAGCCAGGATTTTTTTGGTAAACCGACAAACCTTACCGTTTCGGGTCAGCTGGAAGGTGAGCTTGGTGCCCTTGCACTTGGCGATATTTACACATTCGGACCCACATTCAGGGCAGAGAATTCAAATACCCCAAGACACCTGGCAGAGTTCTGGATGATAGAACCGGAAATGGCCTTCTATGATCTCAGCGATAATATGGACCTGGCGGAGGATTTTATAAAGTATTTGATAAAATATGCTCTTGAAAACTGTATGGATGACCTTGAATTTCTGAATAATATGATTGACAAGGGGCTTCTTGAACGACTCAGATTTGTGGTTGATAATGAATTCGTAAGGACTACATATACAAATGCGGTAAAAATCCTTGCGGATTCAGGAAAAAACTGGGAATATCCGGTAGGATGGGGAAGAGACCTTCAGGCTGAGCATGAACGGTACCTGGTGGAAGAACATTTTAAAAAGCCAGTAATACTTGTTGATTATCCGAAAGAGATAAAAGCTTTTTATATGAAACAGAATGATGACGGAAAAACTGTCAGGGCCATGGATGTGCTTTTTCCTGGGATAGGCGAGATAATCGGCGGATCTCAGCGAGAGGAGAATTATGAGAAGCTTATAGCACGGATAAAAGAACTTAAGTTACCGGAAAAAGACCTCTGGTGGTATCTTGAAACACGAAAGTATGGTACGGCACCCCATAGTGGCTTTGGTCTCGGTTTTGAACGGTTGCTGCTTTTCATGACAGGGATGTCAAATATCCGTGATGTTATACCGTTTCCAAGAACACCTAAGAACGCAGAGTTTTAAAAGTAAATTTTCAGACAAATATCCTCAGGAACCTGAATGTTAAAGCAGAGGTTACAACAGAAATTGCTGCAGAAGCTTTCGCCACAGCAGATCCAGATGATCAAGCTGCTGGAGGTTCCTACTTTGCAGATCGAACAGCGTATAAAGAAAGAGCTTGAAGAAAATCCTGCTCTTGATGAGGGCCCTGAAGATGATGCTGCACCGTCGGAGGAAAACGATGAAGAACAGTACGAGGAAGATGAGAAAAGTAATGAAGAGGAATTCACTCTTGACGATTATATCGAAGAAGATGATATCCCTGATTATAAGCTTCAGGCAAACAACTATAGCAAGGATGATGAGAAAAATACAGAGATCTCTTTCTCAGTCGGGTCCTCTTTCCACGAACATCTCGAATCTCAGCTGAATCTGAGAGAGCTTGACGATAAGCAGAAGATTCTTGGCGAGTATATAATCGGGAATATTGATGAAGACGGTTACCTGAGAAGGGAGCTTGCAAGCATAGTCGACGACCTTGCTTTCCTGCAGAATGTCACAACCACAGAGGCTGAGCTTGAAGAGGTTCTCAAGGAGATCCAGGATCTTGAACCGGCAGGAGTAGGAGCACGTACACTCAGGGAATGCCTTCTTCTTCAGCTTGAAAAAAGAGATTTGTCCCAACCTTCAGTCCGACTCGCCAGGGCAATAATTGACCAGCATTTTGAGGAGTTTTCGAAAAGACATTATGACAAGATCATTGCCCGCATGAATATCAGCGAAAATGATCTAAAAGCAGCAATTGAAGAGGTTTTGAAGCTTAATCCCAAACCGGGAGGCGTTTATAGCGATCCATTCAGCAAGTTTGCACAGCCGATAATTCCTGATTTCATACTTGAACATTCAGAAGATGGTTTTGACCTTCACCTGAATTCAAGAAACCTTCCCGAACTCAGGCTTAGTTCAGCCTACAGCGAAATGTTGCAGGCTTATTCAAAAGACAAGAGCAACAAAAAGGAGATGAAGGATGCAGTCCTCTTTGTAAAACAGAAGATAGATTCGGCAAAATGGTTCATTGATGCAATAAAACAAAGACAGAACACACTCCTCCTGACCATGAATGCCATTCTTGAGTACCAGAAGGAATACTTTGTCGACGGTGATGAAACAAAACTCAGACCCATGATACTTAAGGATGTTGCTGAGATGACCGGTCTCGATATATCAACAGTATCAAGAGTTGCAAACAGCAAATACATTCAGACTCATTTTGGCATCTTCCCGCTGAAGTTCTTTTTCTCTGAAGGACTGCAAACCGACAGCGGAGAGGAAGTATCGACAAGGGAGATTAAAAGGATTTTGCAGGACTGCATCGGCAATGAGGTGAAACGCAGGCCGCTGACCGATGAAAGGCTTACGGAAATACTCCAGGAAAAGGGATACCTGATAGCGCGACGTACAGTTGCAAAATACAGGGAACAGCTCAATATCCCCGTTGCGAGATTAAGAAGGGAGATATGATGATATCCGGCACTTCAAAACCTCTTACAGATACTTTTGCAAAAATCATTTCAGCGATTTTTCATCCACTGCTAATGCCGCTTTACGGTCTGTTGATAATCTTTTCGGCACCCACACTATTCGGTTATATGCCTTTGGCACAGAAAAAATTCATTTTACTTATACTGTCGACCAACAATATATTGTTACCACTTTTAATGCTTCCATATTTAAAATGGAGGAAAATGATCAGCTCCTGGACTATAGATGTCCGGACCGAAAGAATAATTCCTCTGGCCATAACTTCCTTTTTTTATTTTGTCACGGTATATGTCGTCCTGAGGTTCAACATACCGGTATTTATAAAAGCATTTTTCCTTTCGACCGGATTGTTGTCATTTGCAATGACAATCATAAATTTCTGGTGGAAAATATCTGTTCATTCCGTAGGTGCGGGAGCATTGACATCACTTATTTTCGTCCTTTCATTCAGGATGCATACTCCTCTTACACCTTTCCTGATCTCAGCCATTCTGGTATCAGGCCTGATACTTTCCTCGAGGCTGTGGCTTAACTCGCACAATCCGAAAGAAGTTTGGCTGGGCTATCTTGTGGGAGTTGCCGGCATGACACTTTTGTTATTTGTCCTTTAATAATATATTCAAAGCCGCATTAAGCAGCAACCGGCTTTCAGGAATGATATCAGATCCGGGTATGTTCAGTGCTATCGCATCGGGAAGCCTGTCTTTAAGATCCTTCTGTAACAAACAGGTGAACCACCCTTTTTTAAGAAGATAACCAGCCAGGTATTCCTGTTCAGTCTGCCCGGGAGTTGGTATCAGAATAGCACTGCGATTAAGGCTTGTAAGTTCCATAATAGTTGTATACCCGGATCTCGTAAAAATGGTATCGCTACCGGCTAAAAGCTCTTTCATCGCTGCTGCGGGCAGATGGTTATAATAAATGATATTTTCCGATTGTGTCATTGATGAAACTTTATCAGGCTTTCCGCCAAGGATCACTGTCTTTGGCTCTCTGTTCTTAAGGACCGTAACAAGCTTCTTTCTCAGGATGCTGCGCTGTGGTTCAGGTCCCGATAAGATAACCGTGTTGTACGGTGCGCTGACAGGATTATTTCCCGGTACGGAAATCATGTCTGTGAACCTCGAAAGAATACCTATATAAGAGGCATTGGCGGGGAGCTTAATGCCATGTGACAATCTTCCTGACAAATTCAATTCCCCCGGAAGGTCCGGGATAAAACAATATGAAAACCTTTTGATCAAAGCTCTGTGAAGACTAATACCGATAAATTCAAACAGGTGCAATGCCCTGGGGAAAGGTATTCTGATCTGGTGAGTAATATAAACGGTTATTACCGTATTGTTCCACAGACCAAAACGGTTATCGCTCATAACAATGTCGATATCATTTTCGCGGATTATTTTCCTGAGCCTGACATGCTCGGAAATTATGTGATATAGAAGTATTGGAGTCTTTAGAAGAAGCGAAATGTACTGTGGCAGGAATTTTGAATACCCTGGTTTGAATCCCGGGAAATCGATACATGTAATACCTGGGATTTCTGAGAGGAAGAGAGCCTGATGTTCTTTACCGGTACCGATGATGACATTATAATTCATCCCCCTCAGCCTGACTGCAAGAGGTATCATCCTTGCAGCATGGCCTAATCCCCATTCGAGCGGACAAATAAGTATATTTTGGATGGTTTTCAAGATCAGCCTGAAACCTGCGTTTCAATACCGAGTTCATTAACCAGGGCAGCAATGCGCTTCAGCTCTGCCAGTGGCACCTTCTCAAGCACTCCCCCTTCAGGAGTATCCCTTGAAATCGTATAGATCATTACCTCCGAAGGCTTGATCTTCTTTAATGCCCTGAGCCATGCACTTATCTCCTCAGGAGTCGTATTGTCGATTCTTTTACCATTATGTGATCCCCGTACGAACAGTGTTTGAACTATTAGCCCTCCACTGAACAATTGAAGATCCTTTATAAGCTTGTCCACCTTGATATTCACCCTGGGTTGATTATGAATTTTTATTGTCAGGTCGAAAGCGGAATCAAGTTTGAGAATATTCTGATCGACTTTCATAAGAGCTTTCCTGACCTCCGGTTTGGTTATTGCCGTGGAGTTTGATAGCACTGCTATTCTGGCATCAGGGAAGTATTTGTTTCTCAGAATTATACTGTCGTCGATTATCCCGGGGAATTCCGGATGGAGAGTTGGTTCTCCATTTCCTGCATAGGTGATCACATCAGGAGCCTGAAGGTTTTTCTTCATTTCCGAGAGCTTGAGGTCAAGGGCATCATAAACCTCTTTCCTCGAAGGAAGCTTCTCTTTATTTATTTCCCTGGTTTGCGTCCAGCCACATTCGCAGTATATGCAGTTGAAATTGCAGACTTTCCTGGCAGAAGGGAGAAGATTGATCCCAAGCGAGACCCCGAGTCTTCTGCTCTTAACCGGTCCGAAGATTATTTTATCAAAAAGGAATGTGGGCATGTTTGCAATTTACAGTAATCTTGTAACAGTTGTCTCCGGAAGAAGTTTAAAGTTGAGAAGATCAACATCTTTAAGGAGCAGCAATCCAGGCTTTTTGCCAGGTTCGATCTTACCGTAACAATTATCCTTACAGAGGGCCCTTGCACCATTAATAGTTGCCCACCTGAGTAATTTCTCAAGTGCAATAGCAGGGAAATATTGCTGAATAAGCTTAAGCTCTGAAAGAATGCTTAATCTTTTATTGGATGCAAGTGAGTCAGTTCCGATAACAATTTCACAGCCTTCCGAAACGAGCATTTCTACAGGGGGCATCTTTTTTTCAATATACAGATTAGACCTGGGGCAAAGACACCAGAAAGTGCTTCCTCTTTTTTGTATCTCTCTGACAATCTGCGTTTCAGCAAAAGTGTTGTGGACCAGTATAAGATTTCCCGATCGAGTCACTTCATTAAGTATGGTGGAAGTATGATCAGGCGGTGTCTGAATTTTTTCTGGCAGGAGTCCTGAATCTTCATACGATTTTCTCAGAGGACCTCTATGTTCCGAAAGAAAACGAGCTTCCCCTTCACTCTCCATGAAATGAATGGATGTTACCCTGTTTTTGTCTGTTTTTTCCTTTATAAGCTTTAAAAGCGGAAGCGAAACAGCATAGGAAGAGTGAGGAACTATTGAGTAAGGCAATCCTGATCCATCGGCTTCCGTGGCAACCTCAGATATATCATCCATCCGCCGGCCGGCCTTTTGCGGATCTATCCCGAACACTTCCAAAAAGTTGTGATAATGTATCCTGCCGTTCTTCTTAAGATCAAATGTAACAGAGGTATTGCAGACGTCGGCACAAAAGACAACACCCTCATCCCCAAGAAAATTGTCCGCTATTTTCGCAGCAGATATTTCATCAGGAAGAATATTTTTACGGGTCTCCCGTACCTGCATGATAAAATTTCCGAGACCTGTTCCTTCGGGAATAGCCCCTTTTAAACATGAAAGTTCAAGGTGACAATGGCAATTAACGAAACCAGGAATGATTATACCGTTATAAAATTCAACCGACTGACTCTCTTTTAATGAATCTTTATTCTCCTCAATGCTTATTATAGTACCATCGTCCTCTGTGGTAATAACTGCTCTTTTTGCCGGAGTTCCTGAATTGGTTATGACAAACTGTGCTGAAAAGCGTCTCATAACGGATCTGAAGTAAATAAGAAAGAAAACACCTCAATCCTGGCATGTTTGTCCCATTCCGATATGTCGTTCTCATAACTATAGAGGCAGGCTTTCATTAACATGGGCCGGTGTGTTTCTATCCGTCCGTTATAAACAACCTGGTGAGCGTGCCCGTCCTTGATGTATTCAAGCGGTGGCAGCCATTTCTTTTTCCCGGTTTCAATGCTGTCTGCATCAACGAGCCATCCAGTAACACACGGATTTAAAGACTTATCATCGGGAAAGATGGCAATAGAAAAGGTCAGATTATAAATACCGGATGAATTAATAATTTGACTGATGCCAACGTCTTTGCCTCTCTCAGGATCAGGTAATTCATATACATTGTAATTAATGGCCTTTCTCGATGCTAACTGTTCAATCCTCATTATTTCATTCTGGACCCCGGACTGCATCTCACCCATCTTTAGGATTATCTGATCATATATCCTGATTAGTTTTTTTGGCTTGCTTACGAAATAATAATTCATAGTGCTATTCATTGTCTCGTATGAGTAGCCATAACTTTTTATAATATCAATGTAATTCAGAACCGAATCCCTTCCTCCAAATTCATATCTTATTTCCGGAAGGGAGAGGAGGCCGTTTGCTATATAAATGTCTGAGAGTATCGAAACAAAAGTTTTTTCAGGTATCAGCTTCCCGTGTTCAATTCTGTCTAAAGGTTTTACACATGATGGTGCAGCAAGCAGAATCAGGACTGTAACCAGGACTATTCTATGAAATATAACAGCTGACCAGGAAGATTTCATTTTCATTTGATCAGATATTTCTTCGTAAGATACCTCACCGGATACCATGCCGCCCAGAAACCTATCAGGAGTACTGTTCCCAGGACAATAATGAATTCTCTTAGCTTCATCACAACTGGGTAGTAATCCATAATAAGAGTTTCTCCCTGCAGCTTTACGAATCCGTATGTTTGCTGAAGCCAGCAAACTATAAAGCCAAGTAAAAGGCCTGTAAAAGCGCCGATAATTGAGATCATCCATCCTTCAAAAATGAAAATCTTCCTGATAAGGTCATTATCAGCGCCAAGACTTTTAAGGATCTCTATGTCGCGCTCCTTTTCTATGATAAGCATCGTAAGGGAACCAATGATATTAAATGAAGCGATGATAAGTATAAGTGTAAGAATGAAAAAGATTGCCAGCCTTTCCGAGCGCATCACCTTATAAAATATTTCCTGCTGTTCATATTTGTTCTGCACCACGAATCCGGCGCCAAATATTTTAGTCACATTTTTCTGAACGGTTCTTTCATCAGCAGTTCCTGAGAATTTGATCTCAATGGAGCTTACGCCATCTTTATTTTCAATCAGACTACGTGCAAACCCGATCGGAACGTAGACATATTTTGAATCATATTCCTGCTCAATCTGGAAAAGTCCTGATGTGGAAATATATTCATTGTTAAAAGCTTCTTCAGGAACAAGAGTGTTTCCGCTGTTTTTTGCTGGCACATAGATCCATAGCGGTTGCACAAAATTGACTCTTAATCCAAGATATTGTGCGATACCAACTCCGACAACCGCGTAATTCCACCCGGTTTTTGACTTTAGGATAAAATCTCCTTCCCACATGGAACTGTCTATACTTGTTACCTTTACATAGTTTTCATCAACTCCTTTTATTGTTGCAATGACCTGTCTTTCATCATACTTTAACAGGGCATTTTCCTCAATTGTAAGAGAGTAGCATGAGACTCCGTTAATTTCAGTCAGCAGCTTCATCCTCAAAGAATCAGGAACAAATGTCTTTCCTTCTGCTGCTGTTATCTTTAAATCCGGATCAACTGTGTTGAATATAGATGTGACGAGTGTCTCCAATCCATTAAAAACTGAAAGAATAATGATCAGTGCCATGGTTCCAACTGAAACTCCGGCGACCGATACGGCAGAGATCACATTGATTGCATTGCGCGATTTCTTTGCAAACAGATACCTCTTGGCTATATATAAAGAAAGCTTCATTACTGTTTCTTTCTTGCAGTGACCAGCAGTCCGGTTCCTGTCTTATGTGTTAAACGAAGATCAAAAATGTTAAGTATTATTGAAACAGGGGAAAAAACCAGGTAATAAAATGGCAGAACGATATAAAAGAGCTTTGAAATATTAAGCATCTTCACCGGAACCTTCATGGTGAGACGCCACGAGATGTTCCCGGGTTTTCCATAAGTATATAAGGCATTGACTTCATTAAAACCTGCACCGGAAAGCTTTCTCTCTATTTCAGAAATACTATAGCCGTTTCTTACATGCTCACCTATGAACGACTCATCCTTATCGTCGTGGACATCTGAGCCTCCCCTGTCTGACGGTGTTGAGATCAGAAGGGTGCCATTGCTTTTCAACGAATCATAAAAGTTTCTGAAAACATGTTCGTCTTCACGGATATGCTCCATAACATCCACGGAAAGAATAAAGTCGAATTTATCAGATTCCCTGAATTCAGTAAGGTCAGCACTTCTGAAAGCCACTCTTTCTGAGAGGCCAGCTTTTCTGAAGAAATTATTGCAGTCCTCAATCTGTTCATTATCTATATCTATCCCGGTAATTCTCCATCCCCTGCACATTTTGCTCATCCGCCATGAGTACTGGCCCATTCCCGACCCGGCATCAAGGATGATGGCAGCAGCCGGTAATTCCTTACGTAGTTTTCTGAGGGCTTTTTTTACATGCCAGGTACGAAGGAGAAGAAGATCAATGAGAAGGTAGAGCAGTTTTCTCATGAAAAGAGGTCCTGAGAAGAACCTGCCTAAAGATCTTTTTATTGGTTCGTACTGCATTATGATCAGGTTTTCAGCAGCTTGTCAATCTTTTCGATATAGTCGAGACTGTCGTCAATGAAAAAAGCTAATTCGGGAACTATTCGGAGCTGGGACCTGACCTTATGCCCTAAGTCAAATCTTATTTTATGAGTATGTTCCTGAATACTATTCAATACTTCATCATGATTTACCGATGGGAAGATACTGATATAGATTTTTGCATATGACAGGTCAGGGCTGACTCTAACTTTCGTAATTGAAATCATCTTTCCGTGTGCATACTCGCTGCCCTTATGGATAAAAATATCCGCCACTTCCTTTTGTATGAGCCTGGCAACTTTCTTCTGCCTTGTCGATTCCGTTGATTCCACAGCTTCTGGTTTTAGAAAAGGCAAAGATACAAATATTTTCAAGCCGGATTCCTGGTTCTAACATGCACTCATCCCCCCGCCCCCCTTCTCTGCTGAAGTAAAGAAGGGGGTGCAAATCATTATAAATCAATAGATTTCCCCCTCTTTACGCAGTAGAGAGGGGGATCAAGGGGGTGAGTAAATGTGTTAAAGAATAAAAAAACCATTAGCTTTGCATGATTTTTATTTATAAATATGGAGACTGTAGTCAGTGGCATACGATCGACGGGAAACCTGCACCTTGGCAACTATTTCGGAGCAGTAGTCAATTTTCTGAAAATGCAGAGAGAGAACAATTGTTTTTTCTTTATTGCTGATTATCATTCGCTTACTACACATCCCAAGCCCGACGACCTGCATGCCAACATTAAGCAGATCCTGGCAGAATATCTGGCGTGCGGAATTGATCCTGAAGTGGCAACAGTCTTCATTCAGAGCGATGTGCCGGAGGTTACTGAACTCTATCTTCTTCTGAATATGAATGCATATGTGGGAGAACTCGAAAGAACTGCATCATTCAAGGAACAGATCAGAAAACAGCCCGATAATATTAATGCAGGATTGCTTACTTACCCTGTCCTGATGGCTGCTGACATCATCATCCATAAGGCTAACAAGGTTCCGGTTGGAAAAGATCAGGAACAGCATCTCGAAATGACCCGGCGCTTTGCCCGCCGTTTCAATACTCTCTATGAGGTAGATTATTTCCCGGAGCCAGATGCATATAATTTCGGAAAGCAGTTGCTGAAAATACCCGGACTTGACGGAACAGGAAAAATGGGAAAAAGTGAAGGGAACGGCATATTTCTTGCCGACACACCTCAGGAGATAAGAAAAAAAGTGATGAGGGCAGTTACCGATACGGGGCCTCAGAAAACGGGAGAAAAGCCCTCCGAGCCCGTCCAGAATCTCTTCACAATAATGAATGTTGTCTCAGACCCCGCAACTGTCACATATTATAAAGAAAAGCATGCTTCGTGCGAGATCCGTTATGGTGATATGAAAAAACAGCTTGCTGAGGATATAATAAAAGTCACTGAGCCCATCAGAGAACGTATTCTTGAGATCCTGGCCGACAAGAAATACCTTGCCAGAGTTGTTTCCGAAGGGGCAGAAAAAGCCAGGACAAGCGCTTCAAAAACAGTACGTGAAGTCAGGGAGATAATTGGATACAGGCCTTTCTGATAAAAATGAAAGCCAGGCTTTTTGGGGCCTGGCTGAACTTGAAGGATCAAGTATATGATTGAGATTGACTGTGTAACTGTAGAAGTTCAAAATGCGTGCCAAAACTCTCTTTTTTGAGAGGATTTTCCCGCATTTCATTGAAAAATCAACTGTTTTTAGTTATAACTCAAGCCGGAGGGAAGCCATGAAATTCCGTCCGGCAGCTGCAATCCCTGAAGAATAAGGACGATATCTCAGATCAAGAATGTTTTCCACTCCAGCCATAAAAGTTATTCTGTTCAGAAACCGGTACGACATCTTTAAATTAAGCGTTGACCATCCGGGCGACCACGGATTCCCGTTTTCATCAGTGGCATACATATAGGGTTTTTCAATTTCAGAAGGAGCCATCTTTTTGAACTTTTTTGCCCCGTTATAGCTTGAATAAAAATCTGCATCGAACCTTCCTGTGTTGAAGATAAGATGTGTGGAACCAAACAGGGGAACAGCATGCCTTAGCGGATCGCCGTTCTCTTCATATCCCTCGGTCAGATTAAGGGCGGACTTAAGTGATAAGGACCTTAATATATTGACCTGCATATTGATATTAAAGCCATAAACCCTCGCTGAACCACTGTTGGTCATAGCTTCGACTTTGCTTAATTCCCCCAGATAAATGATTGAATCCTGCCCGTTGAAAAGAAAGTCATTTCTGGTCATGGCATTTGTCAGCCAGGTATGAAATGCAGTAAGCTCTGCATGCAGAATATCCCCGAATTCTTTTGAAACACTAAGATCAATATTCCAGGCATATTCAGGTTTCAGATCAGGATTAGGGACAACCACCACGCCGGGTGCCGAATCAAAAACCTTACCGGCATCGTCGAGATTCGGCGCCCTGAACCCGGACGAAGCATTGAGGCTGGCATGCAGCTTTTTATTGACCCTGCAGATCATTCCCGCCGATCCGGTAAGAGCACCATTGTAAATATTTATTTTGGTAAAAGGGAAATCGTAGTATGAGTTATCAGCAATCTTCGAGTTTAAGGTTACATAGTTATATCTCAGACCAGTATTCAGGGTAAATTTTTCTGTGAGATTGTTCTTATATCCTGTATATAATGAAAGACTGTTGTAATTATTTTCTCCATTGGGATATCTTGAACCGGCAGGGAGAGCAATATCCGTTATAATATCTCTTACCTGCGCTTCAGACCTTATATCATTGGTGACAAATTCAAATCCATAATATATCAGTTCGTTTAAGTTTTTAAGGTTTTTATAGAAATCGAGGTTGAGAGAAAATATAGTCAGTTTTTCAGTTTGTTCATTGAAGAATGATTTGCCAAAACTCCGGTCGTGGCGGCTCTCCATATAGTTCTGATGTGCAGCGGTAATACGGGCTTCGTCAAAAATTACATTCTTCTTATTTATTGTAAGTTCTATATTGTTCATCATCCACACCTGGGGGCCGTAATACCAGTCAGCATATCTCAGTTTCCCTGATTTGTACTGTATCAGCCTGTCATACCTGGGGACATCTGACAGATGTGAATAATGGTTCGCAACAGCCAGTTCAATATCCGGGGTAAGCATGAACCGCAGCTTATTCATGGTATTCAGCTGCGAATAACCTGAATTTACCTGTACCCGCGGATCAGAATTTGCGACGACCGAATCCTGACCATTGATTCGTGTGGCATATTCCGGACGCAAATAACTGTCATTTTTCCTTGAGCCCATCCTGAGGTCATCATAGTCCGACCAGCTGACACTTGTCAGGAATGCAATCTTTTTTGTCCCTGCATTGAAATCAAAATGGAATGTTTTTTCCATATCTGCAGACGAAAAACGTGATAGCGCATCGACTTTAAAGAATGGTTTCTTACCGCCTGAAAACAAGGCATCCTTAGTGTGGAAATCCATAACCCCTCCGATAGCATCACTGCCATAAACAACGGCTCCCGGGCCAAAAATTATTTCTGTAGATTCAAGAGAGGCGGGATCAAGTGAGATCACATTCTGAATATTGCCTTCCCTGTATATAGCATTATTCATTCTTACCCCGTCAACAACTATCAGCACACGGTTGGTTGCGAACCCCCTTATTATGGGACTTCCCCCTCCGAGCTGGCTCTTCTGTACGAATACTTCATCGGAGAGGCCAATGAGATCAGCGGCTGTCTGCGGATTCTGAATCTGCAAGACCGGCTTGGTGATGGAAGTCACCCGATTTGGCACCTGGTCTCTGCTTTCTTCGTGGCGGCTTGCTGAAATAACAAACTCTTCAATTGAGAATACTTTTTTTGTCAGCCTCACCTCAAAGCCTGCATTGATCAGTTCATCGAAAGTAAAACATACTCTTTCGTAGGTGAAATGCTGAAAACAAATAACTTTTTCTCCGCTGAATATTGAAATATCAGCTTTCCCTGATTTGTTGGAATAAATATATTTTGTCCTTGAAAAGTTCAGGATCACAACATCGGGAACAGGCCTGCGATCCTCACCGTCGACTATTGTAACGATTTGTGATAAGCAGGGTGAAAACAGGAAGGAAAACAATAAAAAGACGAAAATGAGGTATTTCATTTGGTCATGCTGTAAGAATTCATAAAAATAGTAAAAAGTATTTCCGGTAAAAATGGAAATGCACTCCTGACTGTTGGGAAATATAACCTTGTTGTTCTCCGTTTGTATTCTAATGTTGTTTATTATTTCATAATTTTGAAAGGGATCAATAAATAAAGCTCCTCCGGTGAGAAAAAGAATTGCTGTCGTTTCAGTTACAATCCTGATCTTAGGTCTCGTTATGCTGGGCTATTTTCTTCAGAAGGGAAGGACGACTCTTCTGACCGATCCTTATAAAGCAGTATCGCCAAAAGCAGTTGCAGTTATTGAAACCATTGACCTTCAGAGTTTTGTAAACTCTCTTACGAGTGGACAAGGGCTGATGGGGGAGATTGGTAAAATAAAGGAATTTGAAAACTATAACAGAAAGATCAGGTTTCTTGCTGATCAGCTTAATAAGCCTGCCTGCAAGAAAATATTAAGCGGTAATTCTGCGCTGATCTCTTTTCACTTATCAGGTACTGGCATTCTTCATCCACTCATTTCAATGGCTGTTATGTCCGATGTCAGGTCAAAGCAGATAAAGGATATTCTCAAAATGTCGGGCATTAAAACCATAAATGAAAAAAGCATTTTTTCCAATGAGGTTTTAATTATGCCTTACAATATTAATAGCAGGAACGATACTGTTTTTATATCTCTTGTTCATGGTCTGCTGCTCTGCACAACATCTGAAAAGCTAATCAGGGAATCAATTATTCAGACCACCCGTGATAATGATATAAGGAACCAGCCGGGATTCATAAAAGTACTTCAGGCATCAGGGAAAAATGAAGATAAGATATTTTTGGTTTTTAAGAATCTGCCGCCTCTGTTGAGACCTTTTTTCAAAGAAGAACGCGCCGACCTGGTTCAAAAAATCGGGAAACTTGCCGGATGTTGCGGCGGTGATATCTATCTGAGCGATAATGATCTTGTTCTCAGCGGCTATACCGAAAGCACAGATCCGGCACAATACCTGTTCAAATATAAGTCGGCAACTCCGGGTCTTTTTCATACCTATAAGATTCTTCCCTCAGCGACAGTTTTTTTAAAATCAGTCGTGAATCCAAAGTTTACCGGCAGCGAAAATTCAAACACAAAAGCAGGCGAACTTGCACAAAAGCTCGGGTCTTATATAGGCGAAGAAATAACAAAAGCCTATATTGATATTAAAGAGAGGCCAATAGACGATAATTCACTGATAATATATGAGTTGAAGAACAGGGTATATGCTGAAAAAATATTCCTTGACAATTTCAGCATTCTGGCCGGAAGTGAAAATATACACTATTTCCAACCCGACGAACAGATTAAAATTCCGGTTTACATTACTCCATATAAGGGTTTTAACTCAGCCCTGATGCCTGGTTTTGCAGAAAACTTTGATGACTCATGGTTTGCATTTTACGACAATTACATGATCACCGGCAGCTCCTATATTACCGTTTCAAGGCTGCTTTATGACAATCTTCTGAATAAAACTCTGGCCAACGATATAACGTACCGTGATTTTGAAAGCACACTTCCCAGTATTGCCGGCTACTTCTTTTATTCTGTGCCTTCGCATGCTGTAGATTATCTTGCACGCTGGCTTGGTGAAGACCTTGTACGATCACTGAAATCAAACATGGCTTCATTAAATAAGATACAGGCTGTAGGATATCAGTTTGTTACAAGCAACAACATGCTTTATAACAGTCTGTCAGTCAGGTTCAGGGAAGAGACCAGGGATGAATCGAAAACCGAATGGGAGACGCTTCTTGATACCGTCGCAGCCATCAAGCCCTTCTTTTTCACGAATCATATCACCGGTGCAAAGGAGATATTCATCCAGGACATGAACAACTACGCATACCTGATAAACGCAGCTGGAAGAGTTCTTTGGAAAGTTCCCCTGTCTGAAAGGATAAATGGATCTGTTTACATGGTTGATTATCTGAAAAATGACAAATTACAGCTGCTTTTTTCAGGAAGGAATTACCTCCATCTTTTAGACAGGAACGGAAATTATGTCGAAAGGTACCCGGTAAGGCTCAGGTCCCCTGCTACAAACTCACTTGCCCTGTTTGATTATGACAATAACCGGAATTACAGGCTCCTTATTTCAGGTGACGACAAGCTTGTTTATGCTTATGATATAAATGGCAATGTTGTTAAAGGCTGGAAGCCTTTCAGAACCAATAGTCAGGTAAAATCTGAGATATCGTGGTTACGGATATCAGGCAAGGATTACCTCATAATTTCAGATGAGACTTCAGTATATTTTATCGACCGGACGGGTAACACAAGGCTTACCCTGCGAGAACCTGTCACCAGAGCCGCAAAATCTGCAATCCGTCTGGTTGCCGGCTCCAAACCGTCAGTTGTATGCACATCACCTGACGGCACAATTCAGAATATATTTTTCGACGGGAGCGTAAAGAAAACAGCCTTGAGACAGTTTTCTGTTGACCATTCATTCGATATTTTTGACGTAAATGGTGATGGTTTTGGCGAATATATTTTTATTGACAGGGGGATATTGTATCTTTATAATCATAACGGATCTGAAATGTTTACCAGAGAATTCGGCTCTGACAATCTTGGAGGGCCTATTAATTTTATATTTTCAGCCTCTGACAGGAAGACAGGGGTTTTTGATATAAATAATGACCTTATTTATCTTATCGACAGGAACGGAAAAACCATGAATGGCTTCCCGCTCAGGGGAGCATCGATGTTTTCAATAGGGAAGCTGTCGGACAGAAGCGGCTGGCACCTTATAGTAGGGGGGACCAACAGATTCCTTTATAATTACAAGCTTGATACAGAAATTAACTAATAATACAGGCATGGCAAGGAAATTGTTAATTCTGATTTCGTTGGCTGCAACATTGGCAATTACAGGGTGTATAAAAGAATATAACATGGACACTCTGTTGGGGAATGGTCATTTGTCGCCCACATTTGGCATTTCTGCAATCAGAGGTAATATCTCGCTCAGTGACATAAAGAGTATTCCAAATGACACTGTGATCTTTGATGAAGATAAGTTTATAAGATTTGTTTACAGGAAAGATTCGGTGATCGAATTTAAAATGTCGGAATACTATGATCTTAACGATATGGTATCATTCAACGAGTCATACGCCATTGGAGAAATAAGCCTGGCGCCTTTCAGCGGATCAATTTTTCCTATAACTACCGCAGGTGAAATACCCTTTCCGGTTTTTAATAATTTCGAAAATGCCACATTAAGCCAGGGAGCTCTCGACATAACGGTTAAGAATAATACTACTGCAGTTATAAATAACATTACAATAACCATTTACAACAACTCCCCGCGCCAGCAGCTTGGAAATCCTGCAGTTATATCTGCAATTAATCCCGGAAAGACAGGGACTTCCTCAATAAACCTTGCAGATCTTACTATCATCAGGAATCACACTTCTGCCGCCTTTGTTATCAGCGGCGGTCCGGGAATGACTCTGAACGGATCAAATCTTGAAATAAGCATGACAGGCCGGGACATGAAAGTAAAGTCAGGGCGGATTATTATTCCTGCGCAAATGCTTCCTTCCCTTAAAGACGATCATATTGATACTGTCGAACTTGACCCGGGAGACGATGTTGAAATTACTCTGATTAAAATGACTGCCGGGAAATTATCCTATACGATAAATAATTCCACCCCTTTGAAATCAACTATCTCTCTGACTCTTCTTACAGGAAAGATAGGCAATGATACGATTTCTGAATTATTTACAATAAATCCGGGATTACCGCTTAGCGGGAATATTTCCTTGGATAATTCGACTATCAACCTGGGGAGTGTTGCCTCACATCCTTATAATATGCTGCCTGTTGAATATCTGATTGAAATCAGTTCCCAGAACAACCTGGTCAATTTCAGGAGCACCGATGAGATTTCCCTCGATCTGAGTCTTCTTAATCCAAACTTTGACTATGTTAAGGGATATTTCGGAAAGAAGACAGAAACAATTGAAGAAGACAATATTGATCTTAAAATTGAAGAAACACTTAATAAGATCACAGGGGAGTTCCTTTTTTCAAATCCTTCAATAACATTGAATTACAAAAATTCTTTTGCTCTTCCGATTAAGATAGATCTTCAGGCAAAGGGTTATAGAAAGACAAAGACACAATCTCTTAACCTGGCTCCTTTCTTTTTCAGGTATCCGGCGGCCCCGGTTGAAAGAGATAAGGATACTCTCTTCACTATAAATAGTATCAACTCCGATCTGGCTGAACTTGTTTCAATGCCACCGGAAAAAATTATCTATTCCGGATCTGCCGTAATGAATCCAAACGGGAACAATGGGAAAAGAGATAATTACATCTTCGGCGACAGCCGCTTTATCGGGGATCTTGAAATTGAAGTGCCTTTGGAATTCAGTTTGAACAACATTCAGTTTACACATACAACAAAAAACTTCCTGCAGACAAGTGACAGCTCTGACAGCCCCATCAGACCTGAAGACTTTCAGTTCATGCGCATAGACTTAGATGCTGAAAACGGTTTCCCGCTCGGAGTCTCGGTCAGCATGATCCTTTATGATACGCTTACCTCTCAGAATGTAGACACACTGAATTCCATAAGTATTCTTGAACCTGCTGAAGTTGATGCAAACGGACGTGTCACACAGCCTAAATCATGTTCAACAAAAATTGAGATTGACAGGAAATTCTGGTCATCAATTGATGTTGCCGACAAGATCATTTTCTGCTTTACCCTTAATACCACTGACGGAGGAACGAAAAATGTAAAGATTTATTCCGATTACGGGATTGACTTTAAGGCAACCCTTGTTTTGAAACCGGATATTAAATTTGATTTGAAAAGAACCTCAATACTCCTCATATGATCAGGAAATTAAAATATATTCTGGTTACGCTGCTCGCCGCGATTGCTATTGATTCGGCGGCACAGAACAGCCAGGTTATGTATTATATGAATCTGCCGCAGAACCATCTCCTTAACCCGGCACTGCGGCCTTCAAACTCATTATATATTGGACTACCGGTTATTTCAGGTATCAATCTGAATATCAACAATAATTTTGTCAATTTTTCTGATGTCATCATAAAAGGAGCAGCAACTGATTCTCTGATCACAATTTTTCATCCCGACTATGATCCGAAAGAGTTTATAAAAAAGATCAAGGATGTGAACTCATTTGAGACCGAAGGATTGGTTCAGCTTTTCGGACTCGGCTTTGCTGTGGGTAAGGATCTTTATATTTCTCTTGATATTAATGAACGATTTGATGCGAATATTTCTCTTCCGGGCAATATTTTACGCCTTGGATTTGAGGGCAACGAACAGTTTTTAGGCAAGACCATAGACCTCTCTTCGCTCAGGGGCGATGCAAAATATTACAGGGAGGCCGGACTGGGCTTTTCAAAGAACTTTACCAATGATCTGAGGATCGGTGTAAGGGTAAAGGCATTATTCGGAATAGCTGCTTTCTCAATAGACAACAAATCACTGGGGATCAATGTAAATGACGATTATACTCACACATTAAACGCCGACCTGGATGCACATTTCAGCGCGCCATTGACTTTTTATCTGTCAGAACAAAATTACATTGACTCTGTAATATTCGACAAAGGCAGGTTTGAAAAGAATGATTCGGTTATCGATGTAAAAAAGATAGTAGATTATTTACTTGAGACAAAAAACCTGGGATTTGGTATAGATATAGGGGCTGAGTATAAGATAACCGACAGGTTCAAAATTTCAGCTGCGGTAACCGACCTCGGTTATATTAAATGGAAAAAGGATGTTACCAACCTTAAGGCAAAGAGTGAATTTCTGTTTAGTGGTATCGATATGTCTGACGTATATAAAAGAGACATATCATTCGACTCTCTTGGAACTGAATTGCTTGATACACTTAAAAAATCTTTTAAGCTTACAGATACAAAGTCAGCATTTACAACTTATCTTCCATTCGGAGTCACACTTGGCGCGAGCTATAATCTCACAAAAAATTTCTCAGTAGGGGTGCTTTCCTATACTAAATTTATAGGGTCGCAGATGAGGGAGGCTCTTACCCTGTCGGCCAATCTTAATATCAGGAATGTATTCTCCACGACAATTGCCTATACAGCAATGAATAACAGGTACGATAACCTGGGTTTTGGCATTGCGTTCAAACCGAGTTGGTTTCAGTTTTATCTACTTGCCGACAGGATACCTGTAACCTGGAATAAAATAACTTCTAAAGGGAAGTATACTTATTATATTCCTTCCAGCTGGAACACTTTGCATCTCAGGTTAGGAATGAATCTTACCTTTGGGAACAGGGTTGAAAAGAAGAACGACAAGCCTATGGTTGTCGTTCAATAGAGTCTATTTCTGCGACGATCTGAGCTGCTTTGCCAATGAGTTGGCAAATACGAAATCATTAAGTATCTCGTTGTCAGACTTGAGAATATCATGTTTGCTGCCCTCCCAGCAAATGATGCCTTCGTTGATAAATACAATTTTTTCGCCTATTTCCATTACTGAATTCATATCATGGGTATTGACAATCGTGGTCATTGAATACTCTTCAGTGATCTCTTTTATCAGTTCATCAATTAAGATTGCGGTAATGGGATCGAGACCTGAGTTTGGTTCATCACAGAACAAATACTGGGGATTCAGTGCAATAGCCCTGGCTATTGCAACCCTTTTTTTCATTCCGCCCGATAGTTCAGCAGGGTAAAGCTTATTTGCATTAAAAATATCGACTCTTTTAAGACAGAAATTAACACGCTCGAGTTTTTCTTCCATGCTCCCGTTTGTAAACATATCCAGAGGGAACCTTACATTCTGTTCAGTGGTCATGGAATCAAAGAGGGCGCTTCCCTGGAAGAGCATCCCCATTTTTTTGCGTATTTCTTTTTTGTCCGTGAAATTCAGCCTGTTAAAGAGTACATCTTCATACCAAATCTCGCCATTATCGATATTATGAAGCCCGACAATGGATTTCAGCAGTACAGTTTTTCCTGAGCCGCTCCTGCCTATAATAAGGTTTGTTTTTCCGGATTCAAAGGAAACTGACACATTATCAAGAACAATTTTGCCGCTGAAAGATTTGTCAATATTCTTTACCCTTATCATGAGAGCAGTAATTGTGTAAGTATGACATTGAACAGCAAAATAAGAATACTGCTGTAGACTACAGCCTTGGTGCTTGCACGGCCTACCTCAAGAGAGCCTCCTGTGACATAATATCCCTGGAAAGCAGAAACGGTGGTAATTATAAATGCAAAGAACAGGGTTTTTATGATTGAATAGGTTATATAATAAGGTATGAAAGCATACTGAATGCCGTAAATAAAATCCTGGGGAGTTATTACACCAGTCATTGTGCCTGCCAATCCGCCTCCGATAATGCCAACGGTAATACTGATAAGTGTAAGCAGCGGATTGAAAAGAAGCGTTGCTATTATTTTTGGGAGTATAAGGTAGCTTGCAGAGTTTACTCCCATAATTTCAAGGGCATCAATCTGTTCGGTAATACGCATGGTACCTATTTCAGATGCTATATTTGAGCCTACTTTGCCTGCAAGAATCAGTGCAGATATAGTTGAAGAGAATTCGAGAATGATAGAATCACGGCAACCAAGACCAATAAGATAAGTCGGATAGATTGGATTTTCAGTGTTATAAGCAGTCTGCAGTGTTATTGCCGAGCCCATGAAAAAGGAGATTACCGAGAGGATGCCGACTGAATTAAGCCCAAGGTAGACCATTTCATGCATCGTCTGCCTGTAGTAAATTGAAGATTTTTCGGGTTTTGAAAAAACCTTCTTCAAAAGAATAAAATAGCATCCCAGCTCTTGAAGAAACCTCATAATCTGCCTCAGATTTCAGAAGGCAAAATTACAAATATTTACCGTAATTCCCCCCGTAAGGTTTTAAAAGGGGAACCATAATTAGTTATATATTTGTAAACTTGTAAAATTTAACCATTAATCATGGACAACAGGTATGTAATTATCATGGCAGGAGGGGTCGGAAGTCGCTTCTGGCCATTAAGCCGTCGCGAGAAACCCAAACAGTTTCTCGATATACTTGGTACCGGCGAAACTCTAATCCAGCAAACCTACAGGCGTTTTAAAACAAATTATATCGAGAAGAACATATATGTTGTAACCAGTGCCGAACATAAGGATATTGTTATTGAACAGCTTGGCATTGATCCTGAAAATGTTCTGGCTGAGCCATTTCGTCGAAACACCGCACCATGTCTGGCTTATGGCACATTCAGGATATTAAAGGAGAATCCTGATGCAGTTATAGCAGTGACGCCTGCCGACCACCTGATAATAAAGGAAGATAAATTCTGCAAGGTAATGCAGGAAAGCATGGATTTTGTCAAGGATAATGATGCCTTGCTTACACTTGGCATCAAACCTGACAGACCTGAAACCGGGTATGGTTACATACAGGCAGACCGTAAGAAGCCGGTCAGAGGATATGATAATCTTTTAAAAGTAAAAACATTTACAGAGAAACCTGATTTAGACCTTGCCAGGATATTTATTCAGAGTGGGGATTTTTACTGGAATTCAGGAATTTTCATCTGGAATATAAAATCCATTCTTTCAGCCTTTCAAAAATATCTCCCGGATATGTATTCAGCTTTTGATGAGGGAAAAAAGCTTCTGGGCACAAAGCAGGAAAAAAGCTTCATCGGAAGAACATATACTGAATGCAAAAGCATCTCGATTGATTACGGCATAATGGAGAAAGCTGACAATGTATTTGTAATGTGCACAGATATTGGCTGGTCGGACCTTGGTACCTGGAGTTCCCTTTATGACCACTCAGCGCTTGATAAAAGAGGGAATTCAATAGTAAGCGGCAATATCTTTTCCTACGACAACAAAGGGAATATTTTTAATATATCGCCAGATAAGGTAGCAGTTATTCAGGGACTTAAGGATTATATTGTTGTTGACTCGGAGGATGTTCTGCTTATCGTGAAAAAGGAGGAGGAGCAGAATATAAAGAACTATCTTGATGACGTCAAGAAAGAGACGAAGGAAAAATATTTATAACAAATATTGATATAAATATGACCGCAAGACTGCAAGACAACAAAAAAGGCTGTGGAAACACAGCCTTTTTTTGTAAGATCTATTTTCTAGTATTCCCACAGATCGCTTTCAAAATTCTGTAATTCCGTTTTAATTCTTTCGGATTCAAAGAGAGCTGGTTTTCCAATCAGATATTTTTGAATGAGTCTGTCATCATACTCGTTTGACTCGCCTACTATAACACCGCTAAATCTTCTTTGCATGAAAAAATCGTCATAAGAGATCCTTTGAGCATCATTTTTGGTATTGAAAACTTCATATTTTGCCATAATATCCCTGATCTCATCAAACTTAATCCAACAAACTTCTTTTTTGTCAAGAGAACCTGATGCATTATTCCCTACCCAAAGAGGTTGAATTCCAATAATTCTTACATCGAGCTTCGAAAGTTTCTTATCAAAATACCATTCCTCATATAATACCAGGTTCTTAACCAGATCTCTTTTCCCGGGTTCATTAATTACAGTATCCTTCATAACACTTCCGTCACCAACAGGCTTCTGAATATGTGTTTCTCCTCCACCCATACTTTTTTCGAGATCAGAATAAGTAGTAGGAATATAAGAGTTATCGTACGCTGTGATATTCCCTTTCTCAATTTCGTCAAAGAGAATATTTATAAAACTTCGTCTGCCGTCTTTGGTTGCTGTTTGCGGATAGTAAAGCGGGAAATTAGCTTTTTCACGAAGATCTATAAGGCGATAATATCTTTTCGACCATACTACATCAGCTTCTCTGAGGTAAGGGTAATCAATCTTTTTAGCATCCGGGATGGATTTCTGGTAAATATCGCCGAATGACTGGCTTTTGGCCAATCCGGCAATTGATAGAATGATTATCCCTAAAATTATTCTCTTATTCATAATATCGCAATTATATTTAAACTAGTCTATTGTCAGAATAATTGATGACGCTTGTTCTTTTGTTCCGCCAGGCTTTTGCACTATAATACTTTCAAAGATCAGTTTCTGACCCCTGGTCATCTTTTTAACTTCAGCCATTTGTTCCGTAGTAAGTTTTGAGCTATTGCTGATCTTATCAAAGGTACCGAAATTGCCAGGGAAACTCATTGAAAAACTCAATACCTTGAATTGAAGGTCAAATTCGAAATCTCTCAAAACGGCAAATACTTCATTCATATTCATTGCAGTACCCTTAGAAATGGTGCCACTGCTTTTACCTCCGAATTCAGCTATAGGATTGGGTATATTCCTTATCCTGTATTTAACCGGCGGGTAAGATGCAGTTCTTCCGCTTTCGTCCTTCCCGGAGACAGTGATCTGAATTGTACTTCCTGGTTCAGCAGTAGGATTAATTGCCCAATCTCCTGGAAAATACTCTTTTGTCCTTGCGTTCATTACTTTTTTCCTCGAAACAGCGCCGCCGTTTGAACTGGCAGAAATTCTGTCAGGCCTGATACTGGGGATCGTTATATCCAATGGATTATCGATTCCTCTGTAAAGAATATTCACGGCAGATGCAGATACAGTCGCATTAGGTTCGCCAACTGAGTATTCTGAACTGAATTCAATATTATTGACAGTTCCTGTAGGCCCGGTCAGAGCAATTACTCCACCCCATTTTCTTATACCAGTGGAGGATGCTCTGGCAGTATAGATACCTCTATTAAGTTCATCAAGAGGAAGTAACTGCCCGTCAACAGTGATTTTTGCAGGCTGTGTAGAATCACTTGCAGCAAGAAACACAGATGCTTCATAATTCTGGCCAACTGTAACATAAGTTGATTTGGGAATTACTATAGGACTGATTTTATTGAATTTAAAATTGGTTTTATCGATCTGAGAGAAAAGGTAGTTAAGTACTTCTGTCTCTGAGTTCCTTACGTCGACCTGCATTTTTGTAAGAAGGGCATTTGCCCCTACCAACGGAAGAAGCTGAAATGTCAGGTTAGGCCATTTTTCAATATCACCATCCTCATTCTTGGAATCATCAGTATTAAGGGTTTTTTTCAATGATTCATCAATTGCCGGAGCTCCTCCGGAAATTACTTCATCAATTAAGAATTTGCGGTATGAATCCAAAGTAGCTTTCAGACTGTAAGCTTTACCATCTTCTTTCGAACCTATAAGGATCTGGGAGGGTACGTTATTGTCGTCATATCTTACTACTTTCTCAATATCAATGTCCCTTCCGTTGATGGCAGGAGCATCATCACCGTCTGCTGTCTTGATGATAAGTATCTTGAGATCCTGGATAAAATTATACATTTCATCGGCTCGCTGTTTTACGGCAAGAGCTTTTGTCCTGAATGGCCCTGTTTTTTCAGGATATGAGGCGAATGACAATTCAAATTCACTGTAAATAGAGGCATTCTTCAGGACATAGTTATTGACGGTTTGATTAAGACCCTTATCAACTTTCATAAATGCTTTCACGACGTCCTTAGATACGTTGAGTGCCAGCATGGCGGTCAACACCAGGTACATCATACCTATCATTTTTTGTCGCGGAGATAGCTTTTCGTGAGCCATTTTCTGGGTAGTTTAGTTTGGTAAAATAAATGCCGCCTTACTTCACATTCATTGCAGCAAGCATATTTCCATAGACATTGTTAAGTGCCGACAGGTTGTCGTTAAGTTTTGTAATCTGTTCGCGATACTTTTTGGTGTCACCTGCAGATTCTGTCAAATCTTTCACAAGTCCCTGAACCCCTTTGTAAAGTGATTCAGATTCCTTTATATGATCATCAGCGCCTTTTTTCTGCAGTTCATAAACAGCATTGAGGGCAGAAAGATTTTTGTTAAGTACTTCAAGCTGCTGCTGGTATGATTTGCCGCCTACTTCGATGGCTGACAGGGAATCTGCCATATTCTTGTAGGTAGAACCGGTCTCATTTATGACTTTTGTTGTAGACTGGTATGAATCAGCAAGTTTTCCAAGAGAATCAGTTGCAGTATTAATTGAGCTCATGTACTTTGTGGATGCAGCTGAAACATCTCCCATGGCATTCATATTACTTGTAGCTTCGCTCAGTTTATTCATTCCGCCGCCAAGCTTCTGGAACAAGTCGGGAGTGATCTCGGCTTTTTCGAGCATCTCATCAAATTTTGCAAGAGCTACAGAGCCAGCGCCACCGCCACCACCATAACCGCCGCCACCGATACCCCTGGAAGCAGCATCACGCTGTTTCCCGGATCCACCATGGGCAGGAAGTTCTTCACCCTCCTGAGGAATGCCTGCAAGCTCGGGATAGACTAGCGACCAGTCAACCTCTTCATGAAGTGGTTCAAATGCGGAGAAGAAGAAAATGACAGCTTCTGTACAGAGACCTATTGAAAGCATAAGACTTGCCAGTGGCAAGTGCTCAATTTTAAACAATGCACCGATAATGACGACCGACGCACCAATACCATAAAGTTTTGCGATGAAATTCTTCCATCCACTACTTTGTACTAATTCTGCTAGACTCATATACCTGATAATTTTGGGGTTATTGCACTTAAAAATTATAATTCAGCTCCGATATAGGTTCTTACGTTGCGGAAACCGACATAGGGTTTTGTGGAATCCTGGTATTCATAATCCCTTGCACTTGTCTCAAGGAAATATGCTATGTCTTTCCATGATCCGCCGCGGATAACCTTACGCTTCAATACAGGAGGATCCTGAGGTGTAGCGTTATATTCAAAGTTAGGCTGAAGATCGTGCTGAAAAATGTAAGCTGAAGGATGGTATGCACAGCAGGTCCATTCAGCGACGTTGCCTGACATATCATAGAGGCCATATTCATTTGGTTCATATGATGCCACTTTGCCGGCATATACGTTTCCATCGTCAATGTAATTACCGCGAAGCGGTTTGAAGTTGGCAATGAAACATCCGGTGTAGTTACGTGTATACGGACCGCCCCATGGATATTTGGACAGGTCGAGAGCTCCTCTTGCTGCATATTCCCATTCAGTTTCAAGAGGAAGCCTGTATTCCTGAACGTCGGAAATGCCATTTTTCCTGAGTGCATTGTTCATAAATTCAGTTCTCCAGTGGCTGAAAGCATTTGCCTGGTGCCATGTAACGCCTACAACAGGATAGTCGTCAAATGAAGGATGCCAGAAGTAGAGGTCAGCCTGTGGATCGTTGAATGAGTAAGTAAAATCCCTTATCCAGCAAAGTGTGTCCGGATAGATATTGATAACCACGTGCCTGATGAAGGAGGAACGGTCTTTTACATCAGTACGTGTTCCGTTATTGTCAGTCACCTGGCCTTCATATTTCCCTGTATTGTTATCATAATCATAGACATACCTGGATTTTGCAGCCTGCTGATAATCAATCCACCAGTATGAATAGTTGAATTTGCGGACATCGTATTGTTTTTTGCCGTTGAATCTCTCTTCGGGTGGATAGAACATCTCTTCAATTATACCTTTGGTTGTTTCTTCTTCGGGATCAATTTTTTCTTCCCAGTTAAGGACATTGCCCTCAAGCACGTTTCCGTCAGCATCTGTCATGAAATATTCACGGTCAGCAATCTGAGCTTCACCCAGCTTTGTCCTGAGGATAGAATCGCGTACCCAGTAAACGAACTGACGGTATTTATTGTTTGTGATCTCTGTCTGGTCCATCCAGAATGCATCGACAGTCACTTGTTTTGAAAGGCTGTTCATAGCGAATAAAGCATCCTGATCACTGGGCCCCATCATGAAACTGCCGGCAGGAATGAATGCCATTTCCATTGGCTCCGGTTCAAAGTATTTCTTTCTTCCAAGAACACCTGTCAGCTCACCGGTATTTGAATTGCCGCACCCAGTCAGAAAAATTATAATAATCAGGGCAGATAGGAGTACCTTTTTCATATTTCTGTAGAATTTATATTGCAAGTAAGTTATTTTTTTTCAATAATCATAAAAATCTGATACTTTTATATCTCATCGGGCTTTTGCCAAGGCTGAGATCGAAGCAGTAATTAACTAAGAATTCATGCGACCCGCTTGTGCTTTTTCTGATATCCGATAACGGGAAATCATAGGAATAACCGATTCTCAATCCGTTGTAAAGTTCGAAGCCAATTATCCCGATAAGCGCATCACCGGCCCTGTAAGAAACGCCTCCCCATACTTTTTTATTGTATCTCACCAGGGAAGTTACATTAAATTGAATAACCTTTCCATCGCTATAAGTAAAAATTGATGGCAGAAGCTCAAAGGAAGGATTTGCCAGCTGTACATTGTAACCGGCTGTCAGGTAATAATGGCGGCTTACATAAGTCGTCACATCAGCTTCGCCCTCTTTGGTGTATTTAATTTTAGGCTGGTTCAGATGTGTTATCGAAAGCGCGGCGTAATATTTGTCAGACAGCAGGTATAATCCAAGTCCGGCATCAAAAGCAATGAAGTTCTCCTTGCTGACCGGGATCAGCGGATCCTGGGCGGGTTGGGTAAAATCATCACCTTCAGGGACATACCATGAAGGTTCAAGGGCTTTGTTGATCATTCCGAGATTTATGCCTATACCCAGCTTGCCGATGTTCAGATCGAGGAGATAGGAGTATACTGCTGAAAGATTCAGATCCTTGTCAAATCCTACATTATCGCTTTCGATTACCAGTCCAATTCCGTGCTTTCTTTTAAAAAGCGATACAGGAGCACTTACATTGAATACAGTTGTCGATGGCGCACCCTTAAGGCCTATCCATTGCTGCCTGTTAAGCGCAGTGGCACAGATCATTCCGGAAGTGCCGGCAATACCCGGGTTGTAAGTCAGTGTGTTAAACATATACTGACTTGTAACCGGATCCTGCTGCGACCAGCCCGGTAAGCATATAATTAACAAGAAAAGAAATGCAAATCCGGTTCTTTTCATTTCCTTAATTAACAATGAGTTCGATACAACTGAGTTGAGCCAGTAAAATAAGTAAAAATCTAAAACGTAAACAAATATACTTTTATTTATTTGAGTGTGAAAAATATTCGTTTTGATGAGAATACTTCAGGCGTATGACAAACAGACAAGTATAGATGATTAAATAAGAAAAATCAGGAGAAATGAATTATTTCAGCCTCTCAACTCCCTGGATCCATCTCTCTGGAACTTCATTATGATTTGCCTTTAGATAATCCTCATGAGAACAGGCGATATAGCTGAATTTATCGGTTCCAGCAGAAAGCTCCATCCACCATCTGTCTGTGAGGTTGCTTTTTACAAAAATAAGGTCATCGTCGAGGTCAGATACCCTGACATGATATCTGATAAACCTTCCGGATTTACTGCTGCCTAGTTCAGGAGTCTCATATTGCTTTTGTGAAAACCCTTCAAGAAAAAACCAGAGTATCTGAGCCGCCAGGCCTGAAGTCTGGTTCCTGATATCGAAATCAGGATTGACGTCAAAAAGTCCGAAGACCTTCAGATTGTCTGAAATGCCGGCGTACCTTGCCAGCAGGCAGATCTCTTCGCCATAAAATCCATTTGGGGAAGGAGTGGCAGTGCCAGGCGCATCAGATTGCCTTACAGCTGAAATATCAAAGAGAGCCGCATCGGAATCCCTGAGAAGCGGTTCTGTCAAATAAATTGCTTTCCTCACATCCCCGATTCTGATAAGTTCCGCCTTGCGTTTCAGGAACCGGTTCACCACCTGCTGGTCATTCAGAAATGTCTGGTAACCGATATTGATATAATGATTAAATGTACTCCTGTGATTATGTAAAATAGTATTCAGATAGTTGAATGAATCAGGATCCCTTTTTTCATTAATGAAGTCGATTCTTGAATCAACAGCAGCCAGCGTGTATCTAATTTTAAGGTCGGAGAGAGCCCTGTCTACTGCAATGGTCAGGGCGCTGCTTCCACCGGTAATGACGGGGAAAATATTTTCTCCGATCAGCAAGGCAAGTACATCAGTAAGCCCGGCGATTGTATCGTTAAAAGTGACTCCCCGCTTCATATTACCCAGATCGATAATTTTTGATTTACCCGGTATCCGTGCAAGCCTGTAAAGTTCTGTCCTGATTCTTTCCGGTCCCTTTTCCGTACCATTGCCATAAGAATTGCGGCCTTCAGGAACGCCGAACAGTGCAATCCTGAATTTGCTGATATCCCTGAGATTTGTATTTTGTGTGTGCACGGAAATGGAATGTGGGAATCTTGCATTTCCTGTTATATGTTCAAGCTCAGGAGTCTCAATACTTACAGGATCAAAATAGTCTTTCAGGTCAATCATGGCAGGTATCAGGAGCTTTTTTTACTCTTATTGTTTTTTTCAATGATCGTGATACATTCTTCCTTTGTAAGCTTTTCAGCATCAGTACCTTTTGGGAGTCTGTAATTTTGTTTTTCCCTGGTAATATATGGGCCGTATCTTCCGTTCAGAACATGTATGTCGCCGAATTCCTTTATAACTTTTTTCTTGTCATCTTCATTTTTCTCATTAATGACCTCGATAGCTCTTTCAAATGTCACTGTATAAGGATCATCAACTCCTTTTTTCAGCGAAAAAAATTTGCCCTTGAATCTTATGTATGGTCCGAATTTACCGATACCTACAACTATTTCATCGCTGTCGTGATTTCCAAGAGATCTTGGAAGGCGGAACAGGTTCAAAGCCTCCTCCAGTGTGATAGTTTCAAGGAGCTGGTTTTTGGAAAGGCTTGCAAAGCGTGGTTTGCTTCCGTTTTCGGTGGTTCCTATCTGAGCTACAGGTCCGAATCTTCCCATCCTGACAGTAATAGGTTCGCCAGTTTCAGGATGTTTGCCGAGGTCCCTGACTCCCGTTTTCCGGTCCTTTTTCTCGAGTGTATTTTCAATAGTCTTATGGAAAGGGCCATAGAAATCATGAAGCATTCCTGTCCATTTCAGCTTGCCCATAGCAATCTCGTCAAACTGCTCTTCAACCTCTGCAGTGAAATTGTAATCAACTATCGCAGAGAAATTTTCCATGAGGAAGTCATTCACGATCATACCTATATCCTGTGGAAACAGCTTCGATTTTTCCTTGCCGGCAAGTTCTGTTTTTGGAGTTGAAGCAATCTTTCCTTTTTCGAGGGTCAGAATTTTAAGTGAACGCTTTTCGCCAGGCCTGTCTTCCCTTGATACATAACCCCTGTTCTGTATTGTCGAAATTGTCGGAGCGTAGGTTGAAGGCCTTCCAATGCCAAGTTCCTCCAGCTTTTTGACCAGGCTTGCCTCTGTATACCTTGGCGGAGGAGATGTGAATTTTTGAGAAGCTGTAATACTATTATAATAAAGAGGCATTCCCTTTTTCACAGGAGGAATAACATCTCTTTCATCATCATTATTTTCCTGGTCGGTCGATTCCATATATACTTTCAGGAATCCGTCGAACTTGATCACTTCTCCTGTTGCATTGAAAATTACAGGGGAGTTGTTCATATCGATGGAGATTGTTGTCTTTTCAATCAGGGCATCAGCCATCTGAGATGCTATAGTCCTTTTCCATATCAATTCGTAAAGCTTCTTTTCATTCTGGTTGCCCGGCACGTTTGAATTGTCGAGGTAAGCGGGACGTATGGCTTCGTGCGCTTCCTGAGCTCCTTTTGACTTTGTCTTGAATTGCCGTGTCTTTGAATATTTCTCTCCGAACTCCGATACAATGACTTCACGCGATTTCGCAAGTGCAAGCTTTGAAAGGTTAGTAGAGTCAGTTCTCATATAAGTGATCTTTCCGGCTTCGTAAAGCTTCTGTGCGACAGCCATTGTCTGGGCTACTGAAAAACCAAGCTTACGATATGCTTCCTGCTGCAGGGTAGATGTGGTAAATGGGGGAGCAGGCGATCTGGTTCCCGGCTTGACTGTTATCCCTGTCACGGAGTATCCTGCTGCGCTGCATAGCTCAAGAAATTTCCGTGCCTCTTTTTCATCAGGGAACCTTTTTGATGCTTCTGCCCTGAGAACAGCACTTGCCGTATTTGTATCGATCCTGAACATTGCTGTCACCCTGTATGACGATTCGGTCTTGAAGGAGAAGATCTCCCTTTCGCGTTCAACGATAAGCCTGACCGCAACCGACTGAACCCTTCCTGCAGAAAGGGAAGGCTGTACTTTCTTCCACAACACCGGCGAGATTTCGAAACCCACAATTCTGTCCAGGATTCTTCTTGCCTGCTGCGAGTTGACAAGATTCATGTCTATTTTACGCGGACTCACTATTGCATTGGAAATTGCATCTTTGGTGATCTCGTGAAAAACAATCCTTTTCGTTGTATCTAGATCCAGCTTCAGCACACCGGCAAGATGCCAGGCAATTGCTTCTCCTTCACGATCCTCATCAGAGGCTATCCAGATATTTTTTGCTTCTGAAGATGCCTTGCGAAGGTCACTGACGACCTTGGTCTTTTCCTTTGGGATCTCATAAACAGGTTCAAAATCCTTCTCTATATTAATACCTAAATTCTTTTTGACCAGATCTCTGATATGTCCGAAACTTGATATTACACGGAAATCTTTCCCCAGAAACTTCTCAATGGTTTTTGCCTTTGCAGGCGACTCAACAATTACAAGGTTTTCGATCATTTAAAGCGAGATTATTACTTTCTAAAAACTTGGCAAAGTAAATCAATTCGGTGTCAATCTTCAAAATAAACCGTCAAGATTCTTTATAATTTACTATTTTTGCGACAAATTCTTCAGCCCGATGAGAGGCAATGTAAACAATAAAAAATATCTGATCTGGTTCTGGGCATTATTTATTTTCCCCATCGTGCTTTTGATCACCATCTTCATTCTTATTTCAAAGGAGAAGCTTGGTCCGATGCCCACTTTCAAGGAGCTGGAGAATCCTGAGCTTAACCTTGCCGCACAGGTTTTTTCGGAAGATGAAGTTCTTCTTGGCAAGATAGCCCTCGAGAACAGGACATGGACAAACTACGACGAACTCTCTCCCTATTTAGTTGATGCTCTGATAGCCACTGAAGATATAAGATATTACCGTCATTCGGGGATTGATATACGGGGAGTTGTAAGGGCGGTTGTTAAAACGATAGTACTCAGGCAGAATACAGGAGGAGGAAGTACAATAACCCAGCAGCTTGCCAAGCAGCTTTATCCCAGGGATACTGCACATGTCTCTGCTTTCACAAAAAAGCTAAGGCTTGGCGTTTCCAAATTCAAGGAATGGCAAACAGCAGTGAAGCTCGAGAAAAGCTATACCAAGGAAGAGATAATTGCAATGTATCTTAACATTTACGATTTCAATTATCTGACAAAAGGTATCCAGTCCGCCTCAAAAGTCTATTTCAACAATACTCCGGATTCTCTTAATATCCAGCAAGCTGCAATGCTTATCGGCATGCTTAAGAATTCGAGTCTCTATAATCCGGTAAAGTATTATGACAGAGTTTTCCAGCGACGAAATCGGGTTATTTTGCAGATGGAAAAATACGGTTACATCACCAGGCATCTCGCCGACTCAGTTAAGCTTCTTCCACTGGGACTTGATTTTCAGATCGAGGATCATAATAGCGGACGTGCAACTTACCTTAGAGAATATCTCAGGTATATTATGACAAGACCTGAACCCAATCCGAAAATATTCAGGAATCCGGCATCATACAGTGATGCGTTATGGGAATGGGAGAACAATCCTCTGTTCGGCTGGTGCAATAAGAATAAAAAACCTGACGGATCGAATTATGATATCTATAAGGACGGACTAAAGATCTATACGACACTCAATTCAAAAATGCAGGGGTATGCAGAAGAGGCTGTCAAAGAACATCTGTCACAGGAGATACAACCCGATTTTTATTACCGTGCCAAAACATTCAGGAACCCTCCATATTCAGACGATCTGACCAAGGATGTTATTGATGAGCTCATTATGAGGTCCCTCAGGCAGAGCGACAGGTATTATATAATGCGGGCAAGAGGATATTCAGAAGATTCCATAATGCTTGCATTCAACACTCCCGTTAAGATGAAAGTCTTTTCATGGAAAGGGGATCGCGATACAATAATGACACCTCTGGATTCAATATGGTATTACAAATATTTCATCAGGTCGGGATTTATGATTGAGGAGCCTCAGACAGGAAAGGTCAAAGCTTATGTGGGTGGACCTGATTTCAGATATTTCAAATACGATGCCTGCACACAACAGAGAAGACAGGTCGGCAGTACCATTAAGCCCTTCCTTTATACAATTGCAATGATGAACGGATATTCTCCTTGTTATGAAGTTGAGAATATTCCCAGAACCTTTCAGGTTATTATCAATGGCAGGGATTCAACATGGACTCCCAGAAGCTCCGGGAATCCGAGATATCATGGCAGGATGGTAACCCTTAAATGGGGTCTTGCTCAGTCTGAGAATTATATTTCTGCCTGGATTATGGAGCGGTTCAGTCCTGCCCCGGTGGTTGATCTGATGCATAAGATGGGTGTAAGGAGTTTTATAGACCCGGTATATTCAATCTTTCTGGGAACATCTGACGTAAAACTTGAAGAGATGGTGGGAGCCTATAGTACTTTTGCAAACAAGGGAGTTTATACCCGTCCGATGTACGTAAACAGGATCGAGGATAAGAATGGAAATGTGATCTCAAGATTTACCCCGCAAATTGAAGAGGTTTTAAGTGAAGAGCATGCATTTCTCATGCTGAGCCTTCTTCAGGGTGTGGTACAGACAGGCTCCGGGATAAGGTTGCGGAGAGAGCCTTATTTGCTTATGAACCAGATGGGCGGTAAAACGGGGACAACCCAGGAGCAATCCGATGGCTGGTTCATGGGTGTGACGCCAAATCTTGTCGGAGCAGTCTGGTGCGGATGGGAAGACCGCTCAATTCATTTTGAATCGCTTCTTGAAGGACAGGGTGCTAATGTGGCACTTCCTATTTTTGGCAGGTTCCTTAAAAAGTTATATGCCGATCCGGAATTCAGCATCATGGAGTCCGATGAATTCGAACGTCCTTCAGGTTTCAATATTGAGCTCGATTGTGATAAGGTAAAACGCGAAAGCTCAAGACGTGATAATCCGCTGCGGGATCGATATTAGCTAAACAAACTTCGAACCAAATGTTCTATCTTCCCTACATTCACTACTTCTATTTCAAGGCCTTTCATTGGAATATTCTTATGATACTTTGAAAGGTATATCTTTTTGAATCCCATTTTTGAGGCTTCCTTTATTCTTTGTTCAATCCTGGAAACCGGACGGATCTCTCCCGACAAACCTGTCTCTCCGGCAAAACAAACTTCACGTGAAATGGGGATATCAAGATTTGATGAAAGCACAGAACTGATTATTGCCAGGTCAATTGCCGGATCATTGACTTTTATTCCTCCCGCTATGTTGAGGAAGACATCCTTGACTGCCAACCTGAATCCTGCTCTTTTTTCAAGCACTGCCAGCAGCATGTTAAGCCTGCGGATATCAAATCCCGTTGAGCTTCTCTGAGGTGTTCCGTAAACGGCACTGCTCACAAGAGCCTGTGTTTCAATAAGGAACGGACGCAAACCATCCACAGTTGCAGCGATGGAGATTCCGCTAAGAGGTTCTTCATGCTGGTTGATGAACATCTCCGAAGGATTATTTACTTCTCTCAATCCGGTTTCGATCATTTCGAAGATACCGATCTCAGAAGTCGATCCGAACCGATTCTTCACAGACCTGAGTATACGGTAAACATAATTATTATCACCTTCAAAATAAAGAACCACATCAACTATGTGTTCAAGAACTTTTGGTCCGGCAAGGGTTCCGTCCTTGGTAATATGCCCGATGAGGAAAACCGGGATACCCGTCACTTTTGAATATTTCAAAAGTTGTGCAGCACACTCCCTGACCTGGGAAACAGATCCTGCCGAAGATTCCAGCATGCTCGTACTGATGGTCTGTATAGAGTCAATAATTATCAGTCCGGGTTTAAGTTGTTCGGAATGTGCAAGGATGTTTTCAAGTTCTGTCTCGCACAGAACATAGCACTGAGGATTTGAATTTTTCAGCCTTTTTGCCCTGAGGCTGATCTGTTCCTCGCTCTCCTCGCCTGATACATATAATATCATTGTTTGTTTCAGTGCAAGGGCAAGCTGAAGGGCAAGAGTCGATTTTCCGACACCCGGTTCTCCTCCGATAAGGATCAGTGAACCTCTAACCATTCCTCCGCCAAGGATCCTGTCGAGTTCCGCAATACCCGTTTTTTGCCTGTTCTTCTCGTCTGATTTTATATTGTCAAGAAGTTCAGGTTTCCTCTTTTCCTGCCCGGCGATGAATGATGTACCGCGCGAAGTTGCCGGGGCAATTATCTCCTCATGGTAGGTGTTCCACTCCTTGCATGAAGGACAACGGCCTATCCATTTTGCTGATTCGACTCCGCAGTTCTGACAAACGAAAACGGTTTTACTTTTAGACATTTATAAACAATTTGGCCCCCATTTAGGGGGGATGGGGGGTCAGGTAACGTCTTCTTTCCGATGCCTGCCGTACATCACATAAACTGAAATAATACCAATAAGTATTTCAAAAATGATCTGCGATTCATGTGAAAGCAGAGCATAAGTGAGTCCGTCTTCAAGGCTTACTCCCTGGATTACAACAAGAACCCTGGAGACAGCATAATGAAATGCCCCGAATCCGCTTTGAACAGGGACCGACATAGCCAGACCTCCGACAACAAGTATAAGAAGTGAGTACCCGAATGTAACATGCGAGGTGCTTTCAAGGCAAAATACAACCACCCAGGTCATCAGGGCATAACTGATCCAAATGATTACCGTATGTAGCAGGAATTCCCATTTTCTTTCGAGGTTTATAATCGTTTTGAGTCCGCTTATTACACCTTTTGCAATATCAAACATCTTTGAAAAGAACCTTATTTTACGCAGGTTTTTTCTATAACGGACCATCAGATAGAGGCCGATAAGACCTGACAAAGCCAGTAATGCCCAAAAGATCCAGGAGAAGGTCCAGAAAGAGAAAACTTTTTCCTTGAAAGGAATAAAAATGCTTTCTTTCAGGAACTCATTAATAAGTGCTCCGCTTGTAAATATAATTACTACCAGAAATAGAATAACCGAAAGGAAATCAATAGTACGTTCAATGATAACAGTACCGATAAGCTTGTCAACAGCTATTTTTTCTTTCTTCCCCAGT
>JAPLDY010000136.1 GCA_026391595.1 Bacteroidia bacterium | reverse complement strand
GAGGTATGACTGCCTTTGTTGTATTTACCTCAATGGGCTTATATCCTGTCACTCCAGGCTTGCCTTTTTATACCATCACCAGTCCTGTATTTGAAGAAACAACTATTAATCTTAAAAATGGCAAGACGTTTACAATTCTCGCCAAAGGTGCCAGCCGGACAAAAAAATACATTCAAAAGGCCTTTATAAACGGTGTCGAGATTAACAATCCCTTCATCACTCACAAACAAATTATGGAAGGAGGCACACTGGAACTTATTCTGGGCGAATTACCCGATAAAGAGTGGGGAAAGAATGCAGAGATTCCCAGAATAAAATAGAAAATAAAAACTTAATTTAGCTTATTCAGATAATATGGTTTCAAAGAAGTTAGTATATTTCCTGATACTTCTGCTTCTGATTTCAGGAGTTGCATCTGCCCAAAACAAAAGTCCGGATGAACCCTGGTTTTTCATCCAGATAACCGACCCGCAGTTCGGAATGTTTGAAAACAATGAAGGATTTGAGAAAGAAACCGTTCTTTATGAGAAAGCCGTTGAAAAAATAAATAATCTGAAGCCAGATTTTGTGGTGATAACAGGTGATTTTGTTCATAATTCCGAATCACCTGAACAGATAGCAGAGTTTAAACGAATAACTGCCCTGATCGATCCAAAAATA
This sequence comes from Bacteroidia bacterium, assembly GCA_026391595.1. Taxonomy (GTDB): domain Bacteria; phylum Bacteroidota; class Bacteroidia; order Bacteroidales; family VadinHA17; genus LD21. The sequence goes on along the minus strand of JAPLDY010000136.1, from coordinate 4,139 downwards.
CCTGTTTACTATACGCCCGGGAATCACGATCTTGGTCAGACACCCGATGAGGCAAGTTTACGAAACTATCAGAAAAACTACGGAAATGACAGATTCTCATTCACGCACAAGGGTTCATTTTTTATTGGATTTAATTCCAGTTTTATCAAAGCAAAACTGGCTGAGCCGGAACAAGAACAATATAACTGGCTGGTAAAAAAACTTAAAAAAAGCCAAAAGGCACAACATATTATTTTGTTTTGCCATTATCCGGTTTTTATAAAAACGGTTGATGAACCGACAACATACTCAAACATTGATCCGGATTACCGTAAAAAGTATCTTGATTTATTTAATAACAATAATGTTGAAGCAGTTTTTTCCGGTCATTATCACAATAACAGCCTTGCAACATACGGGAATACTCAACTGGTAACCACAAGTGCCGTGGGAAAACCATTGGGCACAGCTCCATCCGGTATGAGAATAGTAAAGGTATATAGCAACAGAATAGAACATGAGTATTTCGGATTGGAAGAAATACCTGATTTGGTGAAATTCTAATTATCTCCAGGTAATATTATAATCATGAGAATTGCATATTTTTTAATATTCTGTTTAAGCTTTATTTTTAATGAATCAGAAGCTCAGTGGCCTGTACGAATTGGAGTTGCAGGTTTATCTCATTCCCATGTTCTTCCCTTGTTGAGAAACCTGGATCGGCAAGATATTCAGACAGCGGATTTAGCTTCTCCTGAAATTAACCTTACAGTTGTTGAAATACTTGAAGCAGCTAGTAAAAGCAGAAAACAGGTAAACAAGTTAAATTAAACAGGTAACCATATATTAACACGAATGAAACGCATTTTAACCCTGATCTTCTTTGTAGTTATATTTGGTTTTCATGCACTTGCGCAAAAAAGCAGTTTTATTGTGCTTGGCGACCTGCACTATGATTTATTACAGGATCATGACATGAACTGGCTTGGTACCAAGCCTGGAGATTTGAGGCAGGTAACAGAAGAATATACGAAATATACCAGGGAAAACTGGAACGATTTTACAGCAGTTCTCAAAAAAAGAGTAGTGTCCAACGAATCTCCTGTAAAAGCCATAATTCAACTGGGAGATCTGTCGGAAGGCCTGGCAGGCTCTGAAGAGAAAGCTCGCCAGATGGCTGCCGATGTTATGAAAGCAATTAATGATATAAATATGCCGGTACCCTGGATAATTGCCAAGGGAAATCACGATATAACCGGACCAGGTGCAGTAAAAGCGTTTCAGGAGTTTTATATTCCTGTGTTTCAAAAACAAACCGGTAATCCGGAAATTAATAGTGCGAACTACTCCTTCCGTTGCCAGGATATTCAGATAACATGCATTGATCCGTGGGACAAAGAATCGGATATGACAGCTTTCCTTGAGCGCGAACTTTCCGGGTCGAACGCCAAATATAAATTTGTCGCAATTCACGAGCCTGTTATTCCAGTTACTGAAAGGTGCTGGCACACCCTCCGTAACAATTTGGAGCAGCGGCAAAAGCTACTTGAAATAATAGCCAGAAATAAAGCGATTGTTTTATGCGGTCATCTTCACCGCTACTCGGTTGTTCGGCGTACTACCCAATACGGACCGGTTGTACAGGTTATGGTAATGAGTGTTGTAAGTGACAGGACTTACCAAAAGCCGGTAAAAGTTATTACAGAATATGGCCCTTCGTTAGCAGAAAATGTTCCTGACTGGCAACCGGAAACTCTTGAAGCCAGAAAAGCCATCTTATCTGAGGAAGCGAAATATGTCACCTGGTATAAACAAACCGATTTGCCTGGATATGCAATAATTGATATCGATGAAAAGAATAACGTCGTTTTATTGAAATACTATGCAGCTTTTGCAGATAAACCGTACGATATTATCGACCTGACAAAGTTATTAAAGCCTTAAAACAGATTTTAATAATAACCTACACAATATCCAATGAAAACCAACCTCGTCATACTGCTGATGTTAATTTTTGGCAACAATTTGTTAAAAGCTACTGAGTTAACCAGCATCCGGAAATTTGACGTCAAACCCGGAAACAGTGCAGCCACAAATAAAACAAATCTTCAGAAAGCTATTGATTGGGCTTCGGCCAGCGGTGCGGCTCTGTTTGTTGAACCTTCCGACGAACCATATTATATTGACGGCGGAATTATACTGAAAAAGAATGTTTCCCTGATTGGCGTGCACGGTCCGACTCCGCGGGGAACGACCCATCCTACAAAAAAACAACCGGTTGGCAGTGTTTTTGCAATTACTGACAGAGAAAATCCTTTTATTACAGTTGAATCCGCAACCCAGATTAAAGGCATTCAATTCTGGTATCCTGAGCAGCCAATCAAAGACACGTCAGCCATTATCCCTTATAAGGCAACAATTCAGGTTTCACAAACCAGCAGGGCTCAGGGTGTGTATCTTTCCTGCCTCACCTTCTATGGCGAGTACTTAGCTTTCGATTTTAATGCCAGTCGTGAAAACCCATGCGAATTGATGACTTTTGAACATTGTTACGGTTACCCCTTAAGTGGTCAATTTATCAGGATGGATTATTGCTACGATGTTCCCCGGATACTGCATTGCCATGTCAATCCTGCTGCGCAACGTTTTATCGGTGGGCAATTCAGTCGTTCAGTTGTGGATGCTGTAGTCGCAAAAAAAACCTTTGCCTACACCATAAATCACACCGATAATGCCCAGATTATTGATCTCTTTACTTTTGGAACTTATGGAGGGATTCTACTCGATGGTGAATCATACGGGCAATTAACCAACTTTAATTTTGATTGTGTGTGTGTAGGTATTTTGAAACGTGGTAATAACACCAAAAACCGGAACTGGCAAATTGCACAGGGTTCAATAATAGCCAATACTGGTGAGAAGGTGGAAAACATCCACCCGATAATCATTGAAGGTCAAGGTCATACCTCACTGAGCAATGTTGAAGCATTCTCCGGCGGAAATGGGGCATTGACAACTGTTCCCGAAAATATGTCCTGGGATTTTCTACTGGTCAGGGGGGATAAGAAATTGACCGTTTCGGTTTGGGGCAGCCGGATGAGAAATTATAAGTCTGACTCGCCTGTTACTATTGAGAATAATCAGGCGATTATCTACATGTCGGGCTGTTTTGATAAGAATGAAAACATATATAACAAGTCTTTTAACGGACAACAATAACTGACTTTATAATGGGACAACACATGCAAAAAGAAAAACACTTTATTGTGTTAAACCTGGCAATCCTCTCCCTGGTATTAATGTGGCAGCCGGCATCGGGGCAGGCAGAAAAGAGTAAAAATGGGAAAGGGATTAATCTTAAACTTATGACATATAATTTGAAGTTTGCCAGCTCTACTTTTAAACCATCCTGGGAAGTAAGGCGTGAATGGCAGTTAGATATGATAAAGAAATACGAACCCGATATAATAGGTACACAGGAGGGTCTAAAGGAACAGATTGACTACCTGGCAGATCACCTGCCTGAATATGTTGTTATTGGAGAAGGCAGAAAAGGGGGAGATGACGATGAACATATGGCGATCTTCATTAAACGCGATAAGTTCCGGATCCGTGAAATGCAAAGTTTTCAGCTTTCAGAAACTCCTGAGATAATTGGCAGTGGACCGAAAGTCAATCCTCGTATGGTAACCTGGGTACGCCTGGCCATAATCAACAGGCCAAAGGAAGGTGAAAAAGGCCCATATCCACAGGATTACAGGGGACACTGGGATAATACAAAGGAGTTTTATGTTTTCAATACCCATTACTTCAATGGGAGTGACGATTCTCTCGCAAGACTGAATGCTTCTAAACTTATTTTGAAGAGAGTCAATGAGCTGAACCGATTTGGAGCCTGGACAGATGAACGTCCGTTATTTTTGATGGGCGATTTTAACTGCCGTCCGGGCAGCCCACCCTATAAGGTGTTTATTGGTGATAAAAATTCAACCGATCCTGATTTGCTTAAGAATGCGTATGAAGACTTAAATAAAATTGACTGGATCCTCTATAAAGGAGCAGTGAAAGTTCTTAAGTACGAAGTTGTGGATTTCAACGTAAATGGTGTTTACCCATCGGATCATAAGCCAGTATATGTTGAATTTGAGATACTTAATCAG
>JAPLDY010000213.1 GCA_026391595.1 Bacteroidia bacterium | reverse complement strand
TATATTAAGCTCATCGATTTTGTCGTGGTTCTCGGACATTATAGCTGCAGTAAGTGCAACTATTGGGATTGAGCTTATCTTCGGATCATTCAAACTGCGGATTATTCTTGTTGCTTCGATACCGTCCATTACCGGCATGTGAAGGTCCATGAGTATGAGATCAAAATACTCTTCTTCAATCTTTTCGAGAGCCAGCTGACCGTTTTCGGCATGAGAGACAATGACTCCCCATCCGGTAAGGAACTTGTTCGCCACGAAGAAGTTGATCTTGTTGTCTTCAGCAACTAAAATACGTTTTCCCTCCAGTCCTTTGAATGATTCTGCAGTTTCGGGGAGCTGGTCCCTGGCTGCTTTTTCCGTTACCGTGAAATTCAGTATGAAGGTAAACGTCGATCCAATGCCAGTTTCACTATCCAGATTTATTGTGCCGCCCTGCAGTTCAATCAGCTTTTTGCATATTGCCAATCCCAGTCCGGAGCCCCCGAAACGCCTTGTTGTGTCAGAAGATGCCTGGGTGAAGCTTTCAAAGACTTCTGAATGCTTCTCCTTAGGAATTCCGATTCCGGTGTCATGAACCGAGAATTCCATCTTTGACAGATTATCTTTTCTTTCAAGTTCCCTTATTGTAACTGTGATACCGCCCTGCATAGTGAATTTCAGGGCATTTGACAACAGGTTTGAAAGGATCTGGTTCAGTCTTATCTGATCTCCGATGACCTCGGGGGGGAGCAAGCCTTCTTTTTTGATTTCAAAAGAAATATTCTTAGCCTTCGACCGGAATGAGTAGGAACGCATGATTTCGTCAAGGAAGTTGTTCATATTGAACTGAACCTGTTCAAAGACTATCTTTCCAGACTCCATCTTGTTATAGTCCAGGACATCATTTACAAGGATCAGGAGATGATTCCCTGAGAACCTCAGAGTTTTTAAGTAATCCATCTGATCTTCTCGCGGATTGCCCTGCAGCAGGAGATTGGTAATACCTATTACCTCGTTTAGCGGTGTCCTTATCTCATGGCTCATTGTCGACATGAAGATCTGTTTTGACTGTGCTGCTTCCTCAGCTCTCTGTCGGGCAACAATAAGGTTATCCATCATCATCCTCCGCTGAATGGCTATAGCTATCTGGTTAGCGATGAAATCGAGAACATAAAGGTCATCCTGGGAGAACTTGTCTTCGTTGTTATAGTCCTGCAGACACATTATCCCTATGATGCTCTCCTCAACCTTCAGGAGGACTCCCATCCAAACCTTGCATGGTGTCCCGACAAGATCAATATCACCAGATTCCTCAAGCATTTTAAGGTTATCTTCCTTGAGAAGAACTGACTTGTTGTTTTTTATGACATAACCAGAAATGGTGCCTTTAGTGGGGATCTCATAGAATTTATCCTTTTCATCAGCAAAAAACGGGAGTGACATTGTATCGGACGTCTTGTCATAAAGGGCGATGAAGAAATTGTTCATATCCCATATCTTACTGAGTTCTTGTACTATAGTGGGATAGATCTCTTTTATGTCCATCTGTTTCAGGGCAGCCGATGATATATTATATAGTATCTCCTGGAGAAGCTGGTTTTTCCTTTCGGTTGAGGTATTCCTGTAAATCCCGACATTGGCTATCGGTTCTTCATTGACAAAAATGGTCGTTGCAACAAGTTGAACCTCAATTCTGTTCCCGTTCTTGTCTTTTCTTATTGTCTGCTTGACCACCTTGTGCTGCTCCGCGGAGAGCCTTTCAATAGTGACTGCTTCCTCCTTAAGATCATCCGGAACAACAAGGCTGTCTATTAGTTTATTTGATACTTCTTCATAGGTATAACCGAAGAGCGAGGTAAATTCCTTGTTCACGAGTGTGATTTTCCCTGACAGGTCTGTAATGGCAATAGCTTCAGGTGTTGAATCTATCAGATGCTCCAGAAACGCTTTTTCCCTTACAATCTGCTCCTCGTATTTTCTATGTTTGCTTACATCAGTTATTGTTCCCCTGTAGCCAATTTTCTTTCCTCCATAAAAAATTCCATATGAATGGGTCACTATAGGTATAGGTGTTCCGTCCTTCTTTCTGAAGGCATATTCGTTGCTTGAAACCTCCCCGGGTTCTTTAATATCCTCGAGGTTTGCCATCATCTTTTGATAGCTGTCAGGGAAAAGATCAGATATTTTCAATCCTTTGTTGATGTGGTCTGCTGAAAATCCGAAAAGCGAAAGCCCCAGCTGGTTTCCAAAGACTACCTTTCCCTTAAGATCAAGCTCGTAAATTATGACTGGAACCATTTCCGAAAATTTCCTGAACAGTTCTGTCTGCTTGTTCATGTCATCCCTGCTCTTCAGCTGCTGGCCCGGTTCCCATGTTATAATAATGTTGCCTGATGTAAGAATGAACCCTACATAGTATCCTTCAGAGTCATCTCCGACAGATGAAGTTGCAAGCTTAAGCGCACCTCCGGAAATACGTACATGGTTAAGGAGCTCAGTAAGCTTAACCCTTGAAGCAAGAGGAGTATCATCGATGCATTTACCTATGACCTTGTTCTTATCTACAGATTCAACTTCCTCAGCTTTTTCATTAAGGTCCGAAATAAAAATCCTGTTGTCCTCTGCAACTCTGAAGAGCGCCAGGTAGATGCTGACAGTTTTGAAAATCTCTTCCAGAACGTTCCCCTGATTTTCACTCTTCTTTAATTGTTTTTTAGAGGAGAGCGGATTAAATACCGGCATCGAATGAGTGCTACTGTCTTTCTGCACAGAACGTAATTCTTTAAGCTCATTTTCAAGTTCCCTGTTCTTCTCTTCCAGTTCCTTGTTTCTCTCTTTTAAATCCATCAGGCAGTTAATGATTTTTCACGAAGTAAAAATAACAAATTATGTACTATTTATGCTTTCCTGCTTAACAAATAAGACTTCCGGCAGGAAAATTATTTCCTTTTATTATAATATTTACAAAAATCATTAAGACCGCATTGCGTACATAACGGGCTTCTTGCTTTGCAGATATACCTTCCATGAAGCAACAACCAATGATGCGCCTGATGCATGAGTTCCTCCGGGATGTTTTTAGTAAGCTGAAGCTCAGCGCTTAATGGTGTTTTTGCATTTCTTGTAAGACCGATCCTTTCTGAAACCCTGAATACATGAGTGTCCACAGCCATCACCGGTTTTCTGTATACAACTGAAGCGACAACATTGGCAGTTTTTCTACCCACTCCGGGCAGCTTCTGAAGCTCAATCAGATCAGATGGAATCTTCCCCTCAAATTCCTTTACAAGCATTTTAGCCATCGCCGAAAGATGCTTTGACTTGTTGTTTGGATATGAACATGATTTGATGAATTTAAAGATCTCGGATGGTTCTGCCTCTGACATAGCCTTTGCATCCGGAAATCTTTTCATCAATGCCGGAGTTATCATATTCACCCTCTTGTCGGTACACTGCGCAGAAAGAATTACAGCAACAATAAGCTCAAAAGGATCCTCATATACAAGTTCTGTTTCAGCAAATGGCCTGTTGATCCTGAAATATTCAATAGTCCTGTCGTATCTTTCCTTTATTGTCATCTTTCGTAAAAAGCAGATGTTAATGTAATGAATTATATATTTGCCAAAGGTGAAGATTAAAACAGGGATTTTATAACTTTAGCGTACATAATTATTAATGTTTTGAAGAAGATCATCATTAATACTCCGGAATCCCTGTCAGCGATTCTGATCGGCGCAAGATGGGAAGCAGTAGCGAAATTGCTTCCTAAATACAGCGTGGCAATTCTTACCGACAGTAATTTATTCAAAATATACGGCGACCGGTTTCCCGGATTCCCGGTTTTAAAAATCAGGGCAGGAGAGGAGAGCAAGCAGTTTGGGATGATTGAGAAGCTTTCAGGTGAATTGCTTAAGATGCACATTGACCGTACAGGCTTTATTCTTGCAATAGGAGGAGGCGTAGTTTGCGATGTTGCAGGATTTCTGGCTTCGGTTTACCTGCGGGGCATACGTTGCGGCTATGTTTCAACGAGCCTCTTATCCCAGGTCGATGCCAGCACAGGAGGAAAAACGGGGGTCAACCTTGGCGAGGTTAAAAATGTTATAGGGACTTTCCGGCAACCCGAGTTTGTGATCTGCGACACAACCATGTTAAGAACTTTGCCTGATGATGAATACCTTTCAGGAGTGGGTGAGCTGATAAAAACAGGACTGATTGGGGACAAGACTATTATCGACACTCTTGAAAACAATTATCCGGCAATCATTAAAAGGGACAGAGAACTCCTGGCTGATCTGGTCTTCAGGTCTGTCAGGTTTAAAGCTTCCGTTGTAGCTAAGGATGAGAAAGAGTCAGGCTTGCGCCGCATTCTGAACTTCGGTCATACATTTGGGCATGCCGTAGAACTGCATGAGGGTGTCAAACATGGATTTGCAGTAGCAGCAGGTATAGAGCTGGCGACACTCTTTTCGTACAGTAAAGGTTTAATTAAAAAAAATGATTGTGACAGGATCAAAGGTTTATTAAGGAAATACAACTTTACCGGCGAATTCAGAATGCCCGTACAGAAAGTCAGGGAACTAATTTCGCATGATAAGAAAAAAGCGGGCAATGAGATTCATTTTGTATTTCTGAAGGGTATTGGCAAACCAATAGTTGCCAGGATTCCTCTGAATGAAATAGTCAGTTTCTACAGGCATTTTAAAAGAACAAATAAATAGCATATGAATTCTTTTGGCGTAATTTTCAAAGTTTCAGTTTTCGGAGAATCACATGGACCTGCAATCGGGGTTGTTATTGATGGTTGTCCTCCGGGGATTCCGGTCGATCGAAATGATTTCATTCCGGATCTCACCAGGAGACAGGCTGGAGGCAAGGGTACAACACTGCGCCGGGAATCTGATGTTCCTGAGATACTTAGCGGAGTTCACGAAGGATTCACTAATGGCGCCCCTTTGACAATTATTACACAAAACAAGGATAAGATATCCTCAGACTATGATGGATTTAAGGATATTCCCCGTCCGGGGCATGCCGATTTCACGGCAAGGATCAAATATTCAGGGTTTGCCGATATGAGGGGAAGCGGACATTTTTCAGGAAGAATATCCTGGGGACTGGTCGCAGCCGGAGTTATAGCAAAATTAATTGCCGGGAAAAGCAGGATTAATGCCAGACTGATCTCTGCAGGAGGTTCAGAGGACATTGAAAAGGCTTTGGATGAGGCTGTTGCAAAGAGTGACTCGATAGGTGGTATTATTGAATGTGTAGTGGAGGATCCTCCCGTTGCGATCGGAGAACCTTTCTTCTATTCTTTTGAATCAGGAGTCAGTCACCTTGCTTTCTCAATACCCGGAATAAAAGGAATAGAATTCGGTTCTGGCTTTGCTGCAGCATCAATGACTGGTTCGGAGCATAACGATTCATTCATTGACAGTAAAGGAAAAACTGAAACCAATTACGCAGGAGGTATAAATGGCGGAATTACGAATGGAAATAATATAGTTTTTAGGGTGGCTGTCAAACCTACATCCTCAACAGGAGTTGAACAGAAAACTTTCAATTTCACAACGGGAAAGATGGATACGCTGAAAGTAGCCGGCCGTCACGACACATGCATCGCACTGAGAATGCCTGTCATAATTGAGGCTGTGACTGCAATTGCCATGGCTGACCTTATTCTGATAGACAGGGGAATCTATAACCGCCCCTGAACCTTCTTGCCCTGAGGTATTTGTGCCATTAATACAAGTACTTTTTTTGTCGACCTGGTTATCCTGAACCTGTCATCAATTCTTTCCCCGATTACCCAGGCAATCTTCCCGCCAGACTCGAGTATATGAATTTTTTCTTTTTCAAGCCGTGATAACTTCCTGTCGATTAAATAATCGCTCAGCTTCTTTTTCCGGTTCATTCCGAAGGGATAGAAAAAATCACCTGGTTGCCACTTCCTGATTGCCAGTGGAAACCTTATTTTCTGTGAATCCAGGTAAGCTGTATCCTGATCGGATGCGGTTTTAAAATCATTATTTAATGCAAAAATTTTATAAGAGGCAATGAAAGGAATTTTTTTCAGATCAGCCAAAGAGGTTATTTTGTAAGATTTATTCTCTTCTACGGATTGTTCAGTTATGACTATCTCATTTCTGTTTTTCAGGATTCTATAAGTCGCGGTAAATATCTGCCCCCCGGTTCTTCCGAAGATGACATTCCGGAGATCTTTTAAAAGGCTGGCTGTAATTCCGATGGATTTGAAGATTTCATACATGAGGGCTTTGCTATCGACATAGGGCTTCAGCCTGCTGATATTTACAATAATATTATTTTCTCTTTCCACGAAAAGGGATTCCTTTATTTCAGCAACATAATCAGAAACAATATCATGTATACCGCTCATCTTTTCTGCTGTTTCATTCAGCGTTAATTCTATTGATGGATTTATCTCTTTTAACAGCGGTATTACTTCATGCCTGATCTTATTCCTTGTGAATTTAGTGTCTGCATTTGTTTTGTCCTCCCTGTAAGAGATCTTGTTTTCCCTGCAGTAGGCTTCGATGGATTTTCTTGTTGAAAAAAGTAATGGTCTAATGATATGGTTCCCTGATATTTTCATTCCTGAAAGCCCTGCGATACCAGTTCCTCTGATCAGGTTCAAAAGGAGGGTTTCGGCATTATCATTCAGATTATGTGCCACTGCAATAAGATCATATCCATTCTCTTTCCGGATCTTTTCGAACCAGCCATACCTTAGCTCCCTTGCGGCCATTTCGATAGAGATACCCTTCTTTTTGGCATACTGCTTTGTTGCGAAGCGTTTTGAATGGAAGGTGATGAAATGCTTCGCTGCAAACTCCCGGACCAGCGCTTCATCCATGTCTGACTCTTCTTTACGAAGGCAGAAATTGCAGTGTGCGATCCCTGAAAGAAGGTCTGACTTTAACAGCAGATCTGCCATTACCATTGAATCAATACCTCCGCTGACAGCCGCAAGAATTCTGTTACCTTTTTTAACAAGGTGGTTCTCTTCTATATATTTCAGGAAATCATTCAGCATCTTGAGCCATTATCTGTATGGTAAAATTGTGGGAGGTCCGGGATCAAAGTTACCAGGTTTCAGCAACTGCTCTCCGGAAACTGTGAAGTAACTGGTCCTTGAATATTGAGGAAGATTTGGAAAGAAGGTAAATCTGATCTGGAAAGTATTGAAAACGAGGTTATTATTTCTTATTCTTACACCTATCCCGACGCTTGACAGCATTTCACCCTGACCTACAAATTCATTGGTTCCGAAGAGATAACCAAGACCTCCAAATGCAAAAAATGCAAACCTGAAACCATAAAGATCGCGAGGGCTGAATAATACCGTTTCGAGATTTACTGACAATCGCTGTTCCCCTACGACGGAGTCGTTTCTGAATCCCGAAAAGCTGTTCTCCTTATTATAGACAAGATATTCATCGGTATTCCTGTCGAAACCTCTCGTATAATCGGCCATCAAAAAGTTTCTCATCCTGAATGAGCCCGGATAAAACAGATTGGAAATATAAGATGTTCGCAGAAGCAGCATCCCCTGCTCGCTCTTGTTTTTGTTCATAAATGTTGATACTCCTGCCGAAGTATAAAAGTATCCCAGCGGTCTTACCGAATGTCCGGTTGCTGCAAAAAACCCGGCATAGATCCTGTCCTTGAACTCGTTGAATTCTCTTCCTGCAGTAAATGTTATAAGTCCGCCGTAAGGTATGTCTTCAGTTCTTCCATATCCATAAATCAGATTTGTCTTGTAATATTTCTGCATTGAAAAGCTCATAGAGCCAAGGAACATCCTGTATTTCTGAAGGTAGTAGTATGAATCAGGGAGTATGAAAGGATGATCGAATACATTGTTATTGGTATATCTCACGCCAAAGATCAATCTCTTGACAGATGCCCTGTCCACCAGGAATGACCTTGATATCCAGTAATCCTGAAGATTATATTTCAGAGGCTCCGGCACTGCCATAGTGTCAAGATCCTCAGTTGTGAACATTTCCCTGATGGAAATTCCGCCGGCATATTTTGTTTCTGAGCTTACCAGCTTGCGTTCAAGGCTGAAACCATATGTCTTTTTGCCAAGGCCGTCAAAAAAGAAAAGATTCAGATTTAAGAACGATCTTCTTATATTGTTGATTTTGTACTCTATCCCAAAACCTGGCGAGTCAGGGAGGTCGGAATCATAAGGCATCATTAACCTTAATTCATTACCAAGGCCAAGTATATTCTTATCAAAGACAGATATAGACCCTTTATTGAGGCTCTTGTATTCGAAATCTGCACCAAAAGAGTAAATATCTTTTGTAAGTACAAGAATATCAACACTATCATTTGAGGCCGGGATAATGATTATTCTCGATTCGTCGATGAACGGCAATTCCCTCAGGAGTCGTTCATTGTCACTGATTAAAAGGGGTGAAATGGTATCTCCGGATGAAAACAGAAGGTTATTCCTGATAATGAATTCATTTGTGTTAAGATGGGTGGTATTAAGGAATGCCTCTGTCCTGGACGGATGATATAAAAGAGGATCTTTGATATCGGTCCCGAATACATCAAGTCTTTTTATAGTAATGTTCCTTATTATTTTTCCTGAATAACCCGAGAAGCCAAGCTGACTTGATTCTGAAACCTGTTTTGCTGATGATGGCTTATTTGAAATTACAAGGATATCATATAGTTTTTTTGTTATCAGATATCTGGAAGCTTTTATTTTGAGTGAGTCATAGAAAAGTGCACGATTAATATTAACAATGACCCCTGAGGGAATTAACGAATCATGAACTTCCATCAGTTCTTCAGATTGAAGCAACGATCCGGCAGGAGGCAGGTTAATAACAGTGTATGGCCGGCTCAGTTTAACAGAATCGGCAACGGTTTTTTCCTGTGCATAAAGAGTTGTATCAAAAGAGAGAAGTGCCAGCAATACGACTGGCAGAGCCGATATTCCATATTTTGGCGGTTGACACCACATCAGGTTTCCTTGGAGTTGTCGACAAGGACGTCATCTGAATTGAACTGGAATCCAAGACGTTTACCGGTAATTATCCTGGATAGCTGAATTTTTGCTTCTACCTGACCTACCGTTGCTATCTTGACTGTATCATAAGGTGGTACAAGGAGGTCAAATTCAAGGGAATACTGAATGGCCGTTTCTATGATTATCTGAAGTGACTGCCTGCTGATCTCTTCGTTCCCGTAGTTGGTGAAGAGCATGCCCATCTGCCTTTTCCCCTCAACAAAATACTGGTTTTCGTGGTTGATGAATATCCTGGCAATAAGGTACCCCAGATCATCAAGTCTGGAGTATTTGAAAGAATCAGCCAGGAAATTGTAAATATTTATAATCCCGGAATATGCATTGTACTTGTTTTTCTGTATATATGCTGTTTTCCATGCTGGGTGTTCCCTGTCGAATTGAAAAATGTTTGAATGCATGCTGAAGAGAAGAATATCGCCGGCAATCTTTATCTGACCATCAAAACTGCTCCGGTCCGTATACTCAAGCTTAATCCTGGGATCAATATTCCCCAGGTTGGAATTCACATCTTTTGAGAGACTCTTCAGTATTTCCTTAACCATGCAGAATGCAGAAAGTGTATTGTCAAAAACCTTTTGCTTCAATATTGATTTATCTTTCAGAATGCCAATAATAAGCTGTTTCTTTTCTTCCTGGTTCTCCATTTGAAAGCATTATTTGTTAAATCGAGACACTAAATTAGTAATAAATAATTAATACGATCTGGCAAAAAGCACTCTCCTCTTTGAAGGTTTGCCAGTCAGGATACATTTGCCATCTTCCTCAGGAGAGTCAAAAGGAATACACCTTATAGTGGCTTTGGTCTCTTCCTTGATCTTTTCCTCTGTTTCAGGAGTCCCGTCCCAGTGGGCCATTAAAAAGCCGCCCTCATTATCCAGTATATTGACGAAATCCTCCCAGGTATCCACATACCTTGTGTTCTCTTTCTTGAATTCCGATGCTTTTTTGAAGATGTTCTTCTGAATATCTTCTAGAAGGGCCGTGATGTGTTTTACAGCAATATCCATTCTAACAGTCTCTTTTTCGAGTGTATCCCTGCGGGCTATCTCAACCGTACCATTTTCAATATCGCGCGGACCTATAGCAATGCGGACTGGAACACCCTTAAGTTCATAGTCGGCAAATTTCCAGCCTGGTTTGTTGTTATCACGGTCATCATATTTCACTGTCAGTCCGGTGGCTTCAAGGTCAGCCTTTATCTTTTTTGCTGCCACTGAAATTGATCCCATCTGTTCTGCATTCTTATAAATAGGAATGATAACAACATGGATAGGAGCGAGGCGGGGAGGCAGAACAAGTCCATGATTATCAGCATGTGCCATAATCAGCGCACCGATCATTCTTGTCGATAATCCCCATGATGTTGCCCAGACATAATCGAGCTTACCTGTCTTGTCGGTAAACTGGACATCAAATGCTTTTGCAAAATTCTGACCAAGGAAATGGCTGGTTCCGGCTTGCAGAGCTTTGCCGTCCTGCATAAGTGCTTCGATGGCATAAGTATCGACAGCTCCTGCAAAACGTTCAGTTTCAGACTTATAACCTTTAATTACAGGCAGCGCCATATAATTTTCAGCAAACTCTGAATATACGTTGATCATCTTCACAGTTTCTTCAATAGCTTCCTCACGCGTTGCATGGGCAGTATGTCCCTCCTGCCAGAGGAATTCGGAAGTCCTTAGGAAAAGCCTCGTCCTCATTTCCCACCTTACTACATTTCCCCATTGATTAATGAGTATGGGAAGATCCCTGTATGAATGAATCCAGTTCTTATAAGAATTCCAGATTATCGTTTCAGAAGTGGGGCGGACTATAAGCTCTTCCTCGAGCTTTGCAGCCGGATCGACGATAACTCCTTTACCATCCGGATCGGCCTTTAGACGGTAATGTGTTACAATAGCGCACTCTTTTGCAAAACCCTCAACATGCTTTGCCTCCTTGCTGAAAAATGATTTTGGTATAAAAAGAGGAAAATATGCGTTTACATGACCAGTTGCCTTGAACATGCTATCGAGCTGAGCCTGAATCTTTTCCCATATCGCATAACCGTAAGGTTTGATAACCATGCAACCCCTCACAGCAGAGTTTTCTGCCAATTCAGCCTTGATTACCAGATCGTTATACCATTGTGCATAATTTTCATCCCTGTTTGTCAAAAACTTCGCCATAATTTTGGTACACTATTTGATTTATTAATTTTGAAACAAAAGATTGCGTAAAAATAGATAAAAACTTTAGTTATCAATAAAAAACAGGAGGTCATCATGAAAGCAAAATTCTACACCGTAATCTTATCAGCACTTCTGCTCGCAGGGATACCTGTAAAAGGCCAGTTCGCTGATAATCGCGACTTCAGAAATGATGATGCCGGAATCGTAATAAATAATTATAATGATGATTATGATTATTACTATTCGTCGCGGATAAACAGGTTCCACAGGGCATATAACGCTTTCGACTACTACTCTCCTGTCTTTACTGAAACATACTGGTATAACTACCAGCCGAATTCATGGGGAGTTAGCATATATGGCAGAAGCGGAAGAGGCTTTGGATTCGCCGTCAATTACCCGGTTTACTACTACGGTCAGGGAACCGATTACTGGTATGATTACAATTACGGCTGGTACGACACTTACTACGGCAATTCGTGGTACTGGGGCTATGATCCGTACTACTACAGCTGGTACACACCGGTAGTATTAAACGTAAATGTAGGGTACGGATGGAGAAGCAATTATTACTGGAACTGGTACGGGAATAACCACATATATCAACCGGACAGGGAAGGCGTCCATCAGATGAGAGTCCTGGTACCAACAATACTGTCAACAATGGTAATAACGGAAACAAAGGAAACAACGGAAACAACTGAAACAACGTAAACTACTGAAACAACGTAAACAATACCAATAATGGGAACAACCAGAACAGCCGTCCCAACGGTAATAATGGTAACTTTAACCAGAACGACCGCAACACTAACAACAACGGCAACAACAATAACAGCCAGCCTGGTGGCAACAATGGCAACTTCGGTGACAAGAGCAGCGATAGAAAGGTAACTACGGCTCCTGCAAGAACACAGCCCGCAAATACAAGCCCTTCGAGATCTCAGGATTACAACAGATCACAGCCATCAGGAAGTTCATCAGCACCGGCCACCCGCTCAAACACCACCACCGGAAGAACAGACAACACTACATCCACGAGTTCCTCAACACAGAGGAAGGAAACTACGAAGCAACAGGGGAGAAGCTCTTCCCGTGAATCGGCTGCAAGATCTTCAGGTCAGCCAGCCAGGTCTAAATCATCTTCTTCGAAGTCAAGTGACAAGGAGAGCAACAGCAGCAGAACCAGAAGATAATGTACGAACGATAAAAAATGTTAATTTTGAAACATGTTGGAATCTGGATCAATCCGGATGCTTATTTGGTACAATTTTTGTTCTTAATAAAGAAAACAAAAGAGGGAATCAAACATGAAAGCTTTAAACTACATCACAATCTTTGCACTCCTGGCCTTAATGTCATGTACATCAGGTCTTTATACCGGAGTTGAGTATGATGATCTTTACTTTCAGCCTTCTGATCAGGCTGTAGCCAGGATGAGAACTCCCGAAGGTAAACAGATTACAGAGGGTAATCTTAAGTCTCAGGATTATTATAACAACATCTATGCAGCTGATACCCTCGTGTCAAATGAGTACTCTGATGCCGTAAATGATAATATGCTAAGCGAGCAGAATATTTACAACTACTACGATAATTATTCTTATTCAGGAAGGCTGAGGAATTTCTACGGAAACTCTTTCTATCCATACTGGCGGGATCCTTTCTATTCCAACTGGGGATATCCGTACATGAGCTACGGTTATAGCCCGTTCGGGTACAACGATCCTTACTATTATGATCCATTTTACGATAATTATGGAATGTATGGCAGCAGCTGGCCATACTACGGCGGTAATTACGGAGGATACTATGGAGGATATTATGGAGGATACTATGGAGGTTACTCCAGCTTTAGTCCATATTTCGGTTATGGCAGCTATCCATACTATAACAATGGCTATAACAGTTACCGCGACAATGATGCAATGAATGCTACTTATGGAAGGAGAGAAAGACAGAGCAACTATTCCTCGACCTGGAACAGCAGGGTTCCTGTCAGCGCATCAGGCAGGAGAGACAGTTATGGTTCAAAAAGTACAGGCACAGATCTTGCCAGAAGAACAGTACAGGGCACTACCTCTGTTGCAGGAAGGGTAAATCCTTCAGCTACCTCTGCTTCAACATTCAGATCGGCGCAGGAAGCTGTAAAAAGTGCAAGTCCGCAAAACAGAACACTTAATACAAAGAGCCCGTCAGCTACCAGGCCTTCGTATAACAGTGTGGACAGGACTTATACGCCCAGCTACAACAGTCCGCGTATGAGCACCAGGCCGTCGTATAACAACAGCAGAACCACAACAGATATTAACTCCTCAGGAACCGGAACATACCGGAGTACAAATACCGACAGAAGTAGTTCGTACTCTACGGGACAGACAAAGACAGCTCCTTCAAACAACACTTCCAGGAGCTATTCTGCACCTGCCAGACGATCAGAGAGCAGCTCAAGCTATTCTTCACCGAGGTCGTCGTATAGCTCTACTCCAACCCGGTCATCATCATCATATTCCGGCTCCGGATCCGGAAGCTATTCATCAGGTTCAAGCTCCGGCAGCTATTCTTCAGGATCCTCAGGATCTTCATCATCATCGGGCTCTGACTCCAGATCTTCATCTGGCGGTGGATCTTCATCATCCAGTGGAAGAAGATAAGGGTAATTAATTTCTGATATTGAATTTTAGTTCATTCTGGTATTGGAGTGGTGGTATGGTTTTACGAAAAAATTAGAAGATGAAAAAGAGAGCATTACTGATATTGGCACTGATTTCAGCACTGAATGCCGGAATCGCACAAAATGTTGACGACGCTTTAAAATACTCCCAGATATTCTACAATGGTACAGCACGATTTATGTCGATGGGAGGTGCATTCACTGCTCTTGGCGGTGACTTATCATCACTGAATCAAAATCCTGCAGGTATCGGCGTTTTCCGTTCGTCGGAATTATCAATTTCTCCCCAGCTGTATAATTTTAGAGCGAAAACCAATTTCAATGGCAGTAAGGGAAATAATCTATTAAATGATTTTAACCTTGGACAGGCAGGGATCGTTTTGAATCTCAGGAACAGCCAGTCGGCCACCGGACTTGTAACTCTCAATTTCGGTTATTCTTACAGTAGGACAAATAACTTCAACGAAACAATAAAGATAGAGGGGAAGAGCGATGGAAGCTCACTTCTTGATTTCTGGGCTGAAAAGATCAAGGGTATAGTAGATACAACACTTTCCGATTACATGGATGCTGCTGATGCATACCTGGGCTGGTATACATGGCTTCTTGATCCTAAATCCGGAACTAATGATACTTATGGCACTGTCTATACCAACTATGGCCGCTATCCTGCCGATTACGGCAAGAACATAACCCGCACAATCAACAGTACCGGCTATACCGGCGAACATGCCATTTCTGTTGGAGGTAACTATTCAAATAATCTTTACATTGGAGCTACCCTCGGTATTACCAGGCTCGAATATGAAAACACTATTGAACATTCTGAGAAGAGCGACAGTGTTCTGGCATCAGGATTCAGGGATTTCAATTATTCGTACTATTACAGGAACTGGGGAACAGGCTATTCACTTAAAATCGGTCTTATTTACAAACCCATAGAGCCTCTCAGGATAGGCTTCACTATTCATTCGCCTACTTTTTACTGGATCAATGAATACCTTAACGACAATATTGTCTCACATGTTGACGGCAGGCAAGAATCTCAGCTTGAAAATGGGGCATCATGGTTCAAGTACCGTCTGACAACACCAATAAGAGGCACCATCGGAGTTGCTTACCAGGTGAAGAAACTGGGAGTGCTAAGCGCAGAATATGAATTAGTTGACTATAACATGGCAAGATTCTCGGTAACAGGTAGTGATGATTACGCTGGTTATCCTGAAAAAAACAAGGAGATCAGGAACACTCTCAAAATGGCCAGCAATATCCGGGTAGGTGCTGAGGCAAGACTTAACAGGCTTTATTTCCGCGGCGGGTATGCCTATTATGGAAAAGCATATAAGAGAGGTGATCTGAATGAGGACATCTCCTACAATTCGATCTCTGCCGGGGCAGGGTTCAGGGAACAGAATATATCTGTTGATTTTGGCTACACCAGAATGTCAAATCCTCATAATTATATACTCTACGCAACAAATACAGAATCTCCGACTTCAAACAATATCTACAGCAGGAATATTTTTACTGTTTCTTTCGGTTATAAATTCGGTTACTAGTACTTTGTTTGACTTCCTTGAAAAAGGCTGCCGGAAACGGTGGCCTTTTTAATCGGGATTATATTATAACAGGATTTCAATAGTAAATAGAGGTCCATAAATTATATTGACATTATTTAATAATATAAAAGGTCTGATTGCATAAATACCATCGTTGGTGCATTTGATTGATGAAGCGTAGCCCAGTGTATCTGTATCCGTATATATTGAAGAAGTCGATCCGGGGAAATCAGGCATACCATCACCATTAATATCAATGCCATAAGCAACATTCTCCCGTGAGACTATGGTACGACAATCCTGTTTATTTAGTGCCGGAATAATGTTACCAATTCCCCAGCAGAAACCACATTTACTAATGTATTGTCCCATTCCAGTATTAAACTTTGCATGTAAATATATAGTTGAGTCAACCTCATTAAAGTTCATATTAAAGGCTGAGAACTTCGTTTGGGATGATATTCCTTCCTTATCGTCCATAAAATCAATCTTGCCACAGTTTTGGAGAGAAATGATCAGAATGGAAATCAGAATAAGAATTTTAATTTTCATAATACATTATCAAAATAAATAACCAATACCAATTTTTATATCAGGGTAGAGTAAATCAACCAACCGATCTCCATGAATACGAAGGCCCCCATACTTATCAGAATTTGCAAACTTTGTATAGCTGAAATTAATAGTGTAATTGAGCGAAATCAATATGGAAGATCCAAACCTGTGATGTAATCCCATATCTATGTTGAATCCTTTAAAAGACTCATCAAGTACTAATCCATATGCTGTCCCGGATGACTGTGGAGTAAGAGGTTCAGCTGTTCCGGTCAGTATGTCGTAAGGTTCTTTAATGAACACCTTGAAGAATTTCAATTGGGAGTATCCGGTACCCAGAAACAAGAAAGCCCTTTTCGAAATCTGCTGTGTAATCCCTCCATCGATCCTGAATAGATTAAAATGGTCTTTATTACTGAGCAATGTTATACCGGAAGTTGAATAATAATATCCTGCAGTATTTTTATACGGTATCTGGGTGTTAGATGATCTTATGTATTCAAAGTCAGGTTTAATATTCTTGAAACAGAAGGCTGCGCTTAAATAATAACCAGTTTTTCCTGCCCTCCCAATTGAGAAACCGAACAAGTGACTGATCCCGCCATCATTAAGAACCGTTTCATCTTTATTGATGTATGTGTTTATTCCATAATCAAATGCAATAAAATATCTTTTTACCCTGAAATTAGGTTCAAGTTTCAAGTTTATGCTGGCAAGTTTATTTTTAATCGTATCATTACCTGAAACTGGCAGAAATCTCTCCTTTTCGATTTTGTATGAAAATACTATATCCGCTATATTGACTTTTAAAGGAGTGATCCCGTAAAAAAGGTTATTGATATAAACATTGGCACCTTGTGGTTCTGTAATAAAAGATACAAGTGACTGAATATCAAATGTATCCCTATAGATAATCTTCTCCGGGAATGTTGCTATAAGGAGAATCTCATAAACATTCCTTTCTTCAGTAAGCTCAGGAAGCTTGTAGTCGAGCAGGGGGAAGTCCTGAACTGCAATTCTTAGCTGCGTAGTTCCGGGAGAGACCCATACCCAATATTCTCCGGTCCTGTGTTCAGTCTTTTCTAAAGCTAGGTTAGAAAAGAAACTTACGTTGTTCAGTCCGGTTCTGACTTTTATTAATGCACAAGGTATTCCATTGACATCCAGAACAGGATTTTCCCTTGCCGATACATCAAGCGGCAATGATTTAAATTCACCTACTTTAAGATCCTGGGAGAAAGTAGTAAGAGTTATTAAAAGCAGGATTGAAGTAACTTGTATTCTCATACAGAAGCTCAATGATGCAAAATAAGAAAAAATTTATATTCTTTTGTTGATGAATTTACTATTTTTGGTTTCTCAAAAATTACTATGAAGGGCCGGCTTTTACTTGTATTTCTTGTAATTCCCATTGTTTTGTACTCACAGGAGCTGAGAATAGAGAGTTATAAACCTCTACCCCTGGATGTGACAGCCAGAGAAAAACTGGTGCTTGATGTAAACGGGGAACCATGCGCATTGATAAAAGTCAAAACAGGCCTCTCAAATGTGAATTTCTTCTCGAACCTGTCAGTCGAAAAGGTCGAGCATCGTACAGGAGAATTCTGGGTCTGGGTTTCTCCGGGCAGCAAACAATTTAAAGTTGCAGTCTCTGATTTTCCCATCGTCGAATTTCAGTTCCCGGCCGAGATAGAAGGGAATAGTGTATATTCGATTCTCCTGATTGCTATTTTTCCTGAAAAGATCATTTACCGCGATACCTCAAGCTTCCAGCCATTTGTCTCTTTTACTACCAACCCTGAAGAAGCTGACGTTTATATAAATGATGTTTTTTATGGCAAGACTCCATTGAAAGCAAATATCCCGGAGGGTTCCTTCAGTTACAGGCTTGTCAAACGCAAATATTTTCCGGTTACCGGTAATGACAATGTAAACCAGGAACTTAAAAGTCTGGCTTTTGATATGGCAACGGATCCAAAGGCCAGAAGATTATTTGTTACAGGCACTATCGGGACAAATCGTGCATTCAAACCTTTATACGGATTGCAGGCAGGGATTATCGGCCGGACAGGGGCTTATCTTTCAACTGCTTATTCATTCAAAAACGCGGTCCCGGAAATCGAATATGAATTAGACAGGGATATTGTAAGATCACTAACAGATATTGCCGGGTATTATTATGAGCCCAGCAGTTACGGGAAAGGAGAACCCAATGACAAAGTATTCAACATAACTATCACATTGGGACTGACCAGTCAGCTTGGTAAAAACTTCTTTGTAAACTACGGAGTGGGTTACTCTGAAAGGAATTATTACGTTGGTCTGAAAAAGTATAAATATGAACCTGATTCAAATTATATACCCGATTATTTCAATTTTGAAACGGCTTACGGGCTTATAATCGATGAGACCTATAAGGGGATGAACGGCCAGCTCGGATTTATTAAAAGGTTTAAAAATAACATGTTGGTTTCTGTAAATGGTACTTTCAACTTCGACGCAAATAAATTATATCCGGAACGACTTAGATATAAGAATACGGATTTACTTTTATCGGTAGGATACTGTTTTTAATATAGTTATGTACAGAAAATTCATTCTTTTCCTGATTTTAGTTCCTCTCATTTAATGTAAAAACGAAATGATGAGCTTTGATGAATCTGAATGTTCAACCCGCATAACTTTGACTATCGACAACTTGTATCACGAATACGGCACCGGGATTCATGTTGCGGCCACTATGAAAGGTGGAGTAGGTCAGTATATCCATTCTGTAGGATTTTGCTGGAGCACTGATCATGACGTTACTCCGATAAAGAATTCAAATAGCATATTTATTCCTTATAGTTCAATCGTTAAAGGCTACCAGGACATAAATGCGGATGGATTAATTGATCAGAGGGATTTTGAATACGATGGAGGTTTTGTTCAGAGAAGTTATTCTGCTGTGATACACCCTGATCTGACAGGGGTGGATGGAGTTTTAGTAAGGGCATTTGTTAGCTTAAATGATTCACTGGTTGTCTATGGTTTTCCCGAGTGGTTGCCGGTAAATAAAAGGTAATCAGAAATTAATTTCTATCCATGTTATTAAGAAAATCCATTAAAACGACCAGCCAATCCCTCCCGAAACATCAAATGGAATATAATCAAATTCAATTTCGTTTCCCTTCCTGATGTTAGTATTGATGGAAATTATCAGATGCCGGTTCAGATTATAAATGAGGCCAATATCAACAATAAATCCATTACCTGTTCTTTCCCCTGGCCCCCTGTAATAGTATATTTCATTATTTTCATAATAACCTGCTCCGAAATACAGGTTGAAGATATATACTGATTTACTGACTCCTGCCGTATAAGAAAAATCTACCTCCCACCAGTTTGCTTTTGTTTTAAAAGTACTTTTACCGCTCAGATAATACCCGAATTTGCCCAGATGACCCAGTTGAACTCCATAAACCGGTATCCCATATCCCTGGACAATGCCTGTTATTAAAATTATATAGAATCTCCTGCGGTCAGAAAGTTTATAAATATTAATTTGATAATTATTTCCTGGTTTCAGGGTGTCGGCAGCAAACTCCTTTTTGAAATATCCGTATTTTGAAACTGTTATTGCAGGGTACTTCTTGAGTTCTGAATAATCCAATAACATCGGCGTGTGCCCCAGAACGGTTTTTTGTGATTTTAGTCTTGCGGAAACTGGTAATGTGGAAATTGAGATCTTGTTTATCGAATCGGTCCTGTAAATAACAGTACTTTCATTATTGGCAATTTCCAGTATAAAAAAGTATAAAACGGGAGAGTCTTTTTTTAACAGGGGATATTCATATAGAGGAATACCGGGTACAGAAATCTTCAGTGATGAGGCCTGGTTTGAGAACCATACTCTGTAATATGAAGTATCAAATACAACTTTCTCAATGCCAAGATTTGAATAGAACCGGATTCCCGCAATGTCACTTTTGACTATAGCCTGTGAACAAATATCGCCGTTAATATCTCTTAATATTGTTGAATCTGATGATTCGTTTATAGTTTCAGTTTTTTCTACAATCAGCTTTACATCCTGACAGAATATCAGGGACTTAACGAAAAAACTCAGCAGAAAGACTGGTATGATCCTGATTTTAACCGACATGTTTAATTGTTAAGGTTTATCTTTTCGCGGGCTGAGTATACTATGGAATCTCCGAACACAATAAAGGCTCTCACAAACAATGAATCTTTATCGGCTGAATATTTGACTGTACTGTGAAACTTGCCAGCCGGATTTTCAATGCCCGGGACTAAATTATCTGACGTATCCGGAAGCTTTGAGTTATCGAAGAGATAAAAAAACCCCTTTTCTGAGATAATAATGCGTGAAGCACCCTGGATAACTGCATCCACGCTTACTGTCGTATCGCTAGTAATCTCATATGTATACAGATCTACAGCTATTGGCTGGTTGTATATATCAATATTATCAAACATATATGTACATCCTGCCAGTAGCGTAATAATTATGTCAACAAGAATGAATAGAACTTTTGTCATACAACTAAAAACTATAGCCAATTCCAATTCTTAAATCTGATATATATAATCCTTTGCGTGTCCTCTCATAAACTCCAAATATGTCTCTAATGACTACGTCGGAAATGAAACTGGTATTGTTTATGCTCAATACAATTTTCTTCTTTATCCAGTATGCTATACTGATGTCAAATCCAGTTGCTGCTTTTGTCAAATCCTCCCTGAGCGCAATGATCTGACGATCGGGTATATCATTAAAGAATGACACAGCCTTAAATGTCTGATAAAAATCTGTTCTGCCATATGCTATACCGCACATGACAATGAAATTTCCATATATATATCTGGTAGCTCCAAGTACAGCATAAGTATGCCTTAGCAGATAAGGCTGAGTACCCTCATTTGAGAGATAATAGCTGTCGAAATTGGAATTACCATATTCGGAACTTATTGTCACTTCAGGTTCGGCATTTTTCACTGGTAATGAACAAGAGAAATACAGACCTGTAGTCCCTATGATTCCTGCAGAAAATCCAATGTTTCTTCTGTATGGCAGAATCATATCGGAGTTTACCTGAAGATATAGCCGGTTTTGAGATTTTAATCTGAAATTAAGCTCCCTGGGTTCAGATGAAAGGATATCTTTTCCACTGACAGGGTAGTACCGATTCAGAATTATCCTGTATGAA
Organism: Bacteroidia bacterium; assembly: GCA_026391595.1. Taxonomy (GTDB): domain Bacteria; phylum Bacteroidota; class Bacteroidia; order Bacteroidales; family VadinHA17; genus LD21. Next base: position 4,650 of record JAPLDY010000213.1, on the reverse strand, counting down.
AATGAATCGGGGAGCATTGAGAATTTCAGCGGCGATATACCCTGGTACATTTCATTTATGAAGATACCGGCGCCCGGAGGTTTAGTAACAAAACTTATTGACGGCATGTCAATAATCTCTGGTTCATTATTATTTATCAGGGTAAATAGCACTATGCAGACGGAATATTCTTCAAGAGGGTAGGGGGTATTAACATTTATCGTATCATTCCAGCCGGTGACAATAGATATTTTCTTTGTTCCGGGAGGAACCCAGAGCCAGATTTCACCGTTCTTCTCCTCTGTTTTGATAATCCCTAAATCTGATGAAAACCTGATATCTTTTAAAACCAGCCTTGCCTTGATTATAGCCGAGGCATTCCCATTTGCATCAAGTATTTTATTCTCACGGGCTGCAATATCAGTCTCAACCATTATGACTTTGTTGACTTTTAACTCCTGGCCAAGAACCGGACCTATCTTAAAGAATAATAGTACGACTGTTATAAATATAACCTTATTCCACATGTTTACAACAATAAAAGCATTTCAGGCGTAACGTGATTGATTCATTTGAATTTGCCACTCAAACTATCGTGTCTGTTTCTAGAATGAAAAATCCGATAGGTTTATTATGTGCTTCCCGGCAAAATCCTCAGGCTGCCAGGCTCTGACATAGATTACCGGTCTGTCTCTTTCTTTCAGATCTACCATCAGGAACAGATTTCCCTGGTCAGCATAATTGGTTGAGAAATAATTCTGCTTTATGTTTATCCCGTAAACATTACTTTCATTATCCCTTCTCTTTACGATATTCTCCTCAAACTGGATATTGATGAACTCATTCTTTTCAAAAACCTTTCTGAGCCTGTACATATATTGCTCCTTGGTCAGCTTAATAAGCTTGTAGTTTTCACCAAAAGTAATCAATTGATTATCATCAACTTTTTCTGATTCTTCTACTCTCTGGCCAACAATTATCAATGCGTTATCCGAGAAAATCTTATCAATATAATCGTATCTTTCAAGTGCATAAGCTGTTTTATAGTTTTCCAGGAAATTGATTATCTGGAATTTACATTCTTCAGGCCATCTTGTCTGGCTAAGAATGTCCTGATTCGCCCTGTCGCTCAGACCGAATGAAATATTGTCTATCCTGCCGGCTGAATCGAACTGAAAACTGAGCTTCTCGAAAAAATCAACACTATTGTTCCTGAATCTGAACCTGACAGGGATACCGCTTATATGAGTAAAGTTATCCAGGCTGAAAGCCGGATAATCTTCCGATTCTTTAAGAAATGTTACGTTACCGTACAGGAGCAGCGCTTTGTAAATCTCGTATCCGTTTCTCGTAAAAAGATTTTCATTTATGCTGGAATCCTTCTTCTTAACCTTTGATATGACATCTTTGATCGCATTGTAATATTTAGAATAATCGGCAACCTTCAGCTGAATTTTACCCGGTCTGCTAAAATCCTGGATTATAGTGCATTCCTGTTTGAACTTATCTGCTTCTGCAAGTTGAACGGCTCGCTGAATTGTCTTGTCAAATTTCGATTTGTTCAGGTTATTGTAGACAACCTCGATCTTAAGATCACTGATACTTCGATCAGGATTAAGATCAACGAACCCTATCTCATTATTTACACAATTCTCTTCGGACCATCCTGTACCATTCCAGAATCTGAAATCTATATTCTTTATAATACTATTCTTATAAGTAAATTTCAATTCGGCTCTTTTATTACCTTCATAAATAGCCGTATCAACAACTTTGCAGGATATTGAGCTTAAAATAGTAGCAATCTTTTCTGAGAGATAATCCAATGCTAGTGTCTCAGTCCCGTTTTTACCCTGAATTACAATATTGTAACACCCGGGATGCAAAGCCGTAAGGGAATAAGCCCAGTAATAATATTTTAATGCATCTCCGATCTCGAAGTTGTTTTCGGCAGTCATCCCCATGTCATAAGTTGAAAGGATCTGATCCTTTTTTTGCTTTAAAAGGATATCAATATCACTTTTCAACACATATCGCAGAACAAAGCTTTTCGTCCCTTTAACATAAACATTCCTGTTCATAAATGGCTGAAGCTCTTCAAGAATCATTTCGCGGCCTCCTTTCCTGATCTCCTCGGATAATTGAGAGGCAGACTGTTTACCGGCTTTTGAAATACTGATCAGGGAATCTGTTATCATCATCTCCAGGTTCTGCTTCGCAATACGGTCAGCTTCATTTGAATTGCTCCCTTTTCCTTCTGCCCGGATCAGGGATGGATTTGATTTGACAGACTTGATCTTCATCATGATTTGTTTTCTGCCAGGTTCCTTCTCGGCTTCGGGAAGGGAAGAAGAACCGGTATATGTTAATTTCAGGCCGATCTGATTAAAATAAAAATCACCCTCCATTGAAGTCGATTCCCAGGGTATCTGGACACCTGCAGATCTTTCACGAACCATTTTTCTTACTTTCTGGAAGACCTGGATCAGATTCAGTTCAGGATCGCCAATACTCTGAAGAAGGCATTCCGTATATAATCCATTGGTCCCGGAGCCGTCGAAAGCAACGCTTCCGGGGGAAGTAGAATATGCAATGAGCGCACCCGGAGGAGCTTCCATAAATGCAAGTCCCTTGTCCTTTATTCCCCTGCTCCAGCTTTTGGCAAAAGGATTATTCCTGCAGGCATCAAGAATAATAATGCTGGTTTTGGTTCCTGCGACATCAAATTTTGAAAGTACCTTTCCTGCATCAATGCATTCATAATCAACATCTTTTTCCGATTTCAGGTTAGCATCTACCGGAAGGAGATAGTTACTTCCATCTACCTGAACGCCATGCCCGGCATAATAAAATAATCCGACATCATATTTTTTGAGCTTCTCCCCAAAATCGTCTATCGCCTTCTTCATGTCAGTCTGTGTAAGGTCTTCATACTTCAGCAGGTCAAATCCAAGCTTATTCAGCATGAAGTAAACAGAATTTGCATCATTCACAGGATTAGACAAAGGTTGTGTGTTTGTATAATTCCCATTTCCGATGATGAGGGCCAGCCTTTTACCCTGTCCGGAAACACTGAAAGGCAAAAGCACTGAGAGAATCAGTATCAGGAGAGGCTTCTTGATCATACTAGCTGTTCAATAATTAAGTAATGCGGTTAATCAGTTCAGGTTATTTGCTGCATAATTAACAAAATCCTTTGAAAAAACAAAACCTGAACCCTGCGGGGAAGAAGAAACCTGAACATTTACAAATATCTGACAGCCTCCGGCCCCATGTTGAATAACAGGTCGGCAATACTGAATCCGCCTGTAAAACCATTCTCCTGACTGAAGACCCGGATATAAGGCTTTGAATTGTAATCTGTTTTTTTCTTCGGATTGATCTTATACCTGAAATCATTTTCAGCTTTGTTAACAGGCATAAAGTCAGTTGTATATGATATTTTAACCTGAAGCTTTATCATCCCCATGACAGCCATTAGCAGCTCCATATTCAGGTCAAGCAGGAATTCATGATTTCTGAGAATTATTTTCTCGATGTCCTCATAATAATAAAGGAAGAATGGGGAGGAGCTGTATGACGAGACAAATGCTCTCAGATGGACCTGCTGCCATCTCTTTGAATAGTCTATCCGGATATCTCTTACCAGCGTCTTGTGCAGGCTTCCAAGGTAAACAGGGACAGTCAGTGTTTGTGGTCCCGATGCTGAAAGAATATAACAGCGGTTGCGAAAAGATTGCTTGTGATAGTTTTCTTCTTTTTCAATGAGGACTTCTTCAGCATCGCTGATCCTTGCAAAATATTCTGCTGGCGGAAGGTAAGCAGTTGATAATAAGATATTCCCGGGCATAGACAGATCACTTCATCCTGTTGATCATGCTTGCAGAGAAGCCTGCACCGAAACCGTTATCTATGTTAACGACTGTCACACCAGATGAACAGCTGGTGAGCATGGCGAGAAGAGCAGAAATGCCTCCGAAGCTGGCACCGTAGCCTACACTGGTTGGCACTGCTATAACCGGAATATCTACCAATCCTCCCACTACACTTGCCAATGCACCCTCCATTCCTGCAATCACTATGATAACCCTGCAGCTTCTTATTTCTGGCAGCTTGTCAACCAGTCTATGTATGCCAGCAACACCTGCATCAAAGATCCTCACAACCTTGTTGCCAAGCAGTTCGGCAGTAACTGCAGCCTCCTCTGCAACTGGTATATCTGATGTTCCGGCAGTGATAACAGCTATTTTACTCACGGATGTTTCCGGCTTCTTTTTCTGTACGGAGATTATCCTTGCCTCGCTGAAATAGACTGTTTTTTCAGATATCTTTTTCACAGCATCGAACATCTCCCTGTTCGCCCTCGTACCAATGACGTTGTTTTCCTTTTTGATCATCACCCTGAAGATCTCACAGACCTGTTTTATTGTCTTCCCGGCACAATAGACTATTTCAGGGTAACCGGTCCTTATTTCGCGATGATGGTCGATCCGTGCAAATCCAAGGTCGGTGTATGGAAAACTCTTCAGAACATCGAGTGCTTTCTCAACGCTCATGGTCCCCTTTTTCACATCGTTAAGCAGGTTTTCAACTTCTTTTCCTGTCATACTTCCATTGTTTCAGGGTTCATGGTCCCGGTTCTGTAACCCTCAAGGTCCACAGATATATATC
>JAPLDY010000210.1 GCA_026391595.1 Bacteroidia bacterium | reverse complement strand
TTATTATGCCTAACGGTAATATAAGCTGATACATAGGATTGAATTTTAATTAGTTTTTACTTTTTGTGATGGACGCTCAAAAATACACATTTGTAGCACAAAATATTCAGATGATGACAAATATACCATTCATTACCGGACTTCAGTCTATCGTCTGTCTATCAGCTTCACCGGCTTCCTGCCCATGCTGGGGTACTGAAGCTTGTTTATATAATCAACTGATTCAAAAGATACCGATGGTGCCACCCTGAGTTTAGCCCTGAAGTGGTCCTTGATCGCTTTCTCAAAGTTTTCGGATGGGTTTTCAGAGCCTATCCGTATCATGATCTCATCGGTCCCTATTGTATTAGTAAACAGTTCGACGATATAGTTTCTTACGCCCTCAATATTTTCAAGAATATCATAGAGGGCAGGAGGGTACAATGTTGTTCCCTTGTACTTGATCATCTGGTTTTTACGACCGATTACGGGACCAATACGCATTGTTTTCCTGCCACATTTGCAGGGTTCATAGTGGCCCTGACAAATATCACCGGTTTTGAAGCGGAGCAGAGGCATCCCCTCAACTCCAAGGGAGGTTATTGTAAGCTCACCGTCTTCTCCTTTTGGAACGGGATTGTCTTTTTCGTCAAGGAATTCAACTATCAGAAGTTCAGGATGATGATGACCTCCGGCACCGTATCTGCATTCTGTGAAGGATGCAGCCATTTCTGTTGATGCATAAGTTGAATATAGCCTCATTTCAGGCCATCTGTCATGTATCTTCCTGCCAAGGGTGTTATATGAAAAGTCAGCGTTTCGAAGCGCGTCGCCTATACAGACCGCCTTATTTACACTGGAAGCATGGTGGTCTATTCCGTTCTTTTCGGCATAATCAATTACGTTTAAAAGAAAGGAAGGCACAGCTATCAGTGCTGAAGGTGAAAATCTTTTAATGGTATCCCATTGGAGCTCCGGGATTCCATTGCCAACGCGTATCATTGCCGATTTAAGTCTTCTGGAGCCAAGCCAGTACGCCATTCCTGCAATAAAGCGGCGGTCGATAGTAGTCATCAACTGGAAAATCTCTTTACTGGTGCAGTCGGCACAACGGAAGCCCAGATATTCGTTGTATGCCAATCTTTTAAGGTCATTTTCAGTCATGGCATATGTTACAGGATCTCCAGATGTTCCGGAGGTGGTCAGGTATTCAATTATCCTGTCGGGATTTACGCATACAAAATCGGGATAGCGTTTCTGAAGGTGTTCCTTCTTGGTAGGAGGGATGTTGACGAGATCGGCCAGACTTTTGATCTTATTTATTTTAATCCCGTTTAATTTAAAATGTTCTCTGTAAAAAAGGGAGTTCTTTGCAAGGTACTGCAGAACTCCTGTGAGTTCCTTTTCCTGATACGATTTTATTTCTGCAACACTCAGATTCTCAATTTCCTTTTTCGGCATTTTTTGATTTTTTTAATGATTCGTCTGAAAGCTTTTTCAGGTCCGCTCTTATGTTGTCTCCGGCTACCTCTTTTGAGAGGGCAGCCTGATAATAATTATATGCTTTATCGTAATTCGCCATGGTGAAATAATAATCACCCAGCCGTGAGTATGTGGAATAGAGTATCGGATTTGACTCAATAAAGGTCTTTTCGAATGATGTCGGAATTGTTTTCTTATCCCGCGAATATTTTCTCAAATCGTCAGTCATACTGAGAAATGTGATATAGTTTTTGTATTCAGTCGAGTAAAGAAAGGTATCTGCCGGTACTGTAAGTTCGATGGTATTGATTTCACGGTTGGTTTTGATATCCCCGCTGGTAAGCCTGAAAATTCCGTCCATATCGTAGGCAACGAATTTCCCAAGCTGGTATGGGGGAGCGGAGACCCATGCCAATCGTTCTGATGGTTTGAAAACAACGGCATGATGGGCGATAAGCTGATTGACTGACAGGGGATTACCCATGCCAATATCTGTGTTATTGGTTCCAAGCCTGTTTCTCAGAATTGCAACAGCGTCTTTTATGCTGATAGTACTATCCGCATCCAATAGTTCGTTGATCCTGACGAACCGGTATTTACTGTCAGAGCCCAGGATGTTTTCAATATTATGCTTATCATCACGGAAAGCTTGTCCCTGGAAATGGTTTGTGCATACAATTCTGTTGCCACCAGGGAGAACAATATCCTGCTTCCCCGGAGATTTCTCAATTATAGCTGTCTTACCATCTGCAACTGACCCGACAAGAATAGATTCCGAAACGAACATCTTTCGCTTTCCTGCTATTTGATATGCCTCATCGATGTTTGATGCATACTGAAGTATCTCCCTGGCTACCAGCGAAACCGGAGTTGATGCCTGCAGCGGAACTGTCGATTTTGCAGCGTTTATTGTAACTGTAAGTCCCTTCTCATTCATACCGGAGACAACTCCGATCATGTCGGCCCAGGTTATCATCATGAATTTGTACCCTTCAGATGGATTGCAGAAGCAGACAATTTTGTTCTCGGCAAATTTCTTGCCGGCAAAGAAATCAAAATTGCGTCCGACGATAAGTGCAGAATCGGCACTCTTTCCATCCCATACCGAGAATGAGGTGCAACCTACCATGTTGAGCCCCTGCAGGGCATGGCCTATATCGTGGGCAGCATGATAGTTGAGTTGCCTCTGGTATCCCGAGCCTATAAAATCGAATTCCGGTGAAGATGAGAATGATGTGCCATAAATCTCAATTTTGTACTCCTCAGGAATGTTTTTGTCAAGGTTCCTGTTGAACCAGGCCAGAAAATATTTCAGGAATTTGAGATACCTGTCAGAAGGAACCAGCTCCCTGATCTGATCAAAGAATGCGGTTTCCTGGTATTGGAGAAGCTCCCTGGTAAGTTTGCCGAAAGCCACTCCGCGCTCGAACGGATCGCCTTCGATGTACATCTCCCATAATCCGCTTTCGCTTTTTCTGAGCCAGTTATTTCCAAGGACATATGTGTTTTCTCCGGTCTGGATACGCTCTGTCTCCAAAGCCGACTTATCAGGTACTTCAGGCGGATGGTCAATTGCTACAAGCAGGAACCAAACCACCATGAAGATTATAAGGGCTGCCAGAGTAAGGAGACTCCATTTCAATATTTTCTTAATGGTTCTCATCTTTATGCTTTTCGCATTTTCCCAATAAGGTATTGTCTTCCAAGTATTTCGCTGCAGGTAAGTACAGCACATATAGTGACGCCTATAACACCATGAATATTAATATTTTGTCCCGTGTGAAGGAGATTAGGTACGGTTGTCCTTGGCATAACCATGCTCCTTAGCGGGTCCCTGAAGTCTTTCATCATACCATAAAATCCGCCTGAGGGAGCTCCGATATAATCGCGGTACGTAAGCGGAGTTGACGTATAATATGCTTCCGTACTGCTTCGTATTCCCGGGAAATCAGACTCAATAAGCTCGAAGAGTTTTTCGGCTTTGTTTCTTTTAAATTCCCTGTATTCATCCCCTCTCTTTTCAACGGTTGTATTCTCCCATGCAGATACATCTTCCCATCTCATGTAAGTATTTACAATAATGGCTTTGGTGTATTTTCCATTATCTGAAGAAGGTGAAAAATGGATCATATAGCCCATTGGCCATTCTTCGGGAGAATATTTCGGAGCCGCCCATACTTTATCCGTTTTGAACACATAATAATTCTTATTAATGTATTTAAAAGCATTTTCCTTCATGGAGAGGTAAAGTGTGAATGCGCCTATTGTCTCGTCAATACTATTAATCCTGTTCTTGTAGGCTGGTCTGAAAGGAACATTATCTGCGATCTCAAGAAGTTTTTTGGGGTGGACATTTGATATAAAGGTCTTACCTTCAATTATTTCCGAATTATTAACCTTTACAGCTTTGATCCTGCCCGATTCAACGATCAGACCGGTGACCTCAGCCTTGCGGATAATTGTACCACCGTTTCCTGTGATATATCCGGCGAGAAGGTCGCTGATCTGTGATCCTCCGTCAATGAAGCGATATGCACTATCGATAAATGAGGAATGAATGATCATCGGTAAATATAACGGCGACTGCTCTTTTGTACCTGCATAAAGGGGGGTCAAACCGAGCAGCACGCTTTTGAGAGTCTTATCCTTTGTAATGGTACTCAGATAATCATCGATGCCGACACTGAAATAATGAAGGTATCCTGTTTGATGGTAAGCGGTCTCCTGAAAATTGAAAAGGTCAACCGATTTGCTTACCTCCTTAAGCTTCGCAGTATATTTTGTCAGCGCTTCGCGTTCCTTCGGGAAATACTCCAGCATGGTTTCGATAAACCTGTCATGACCCATTGCAAATTTATATTCCTTTTCATTGTATTTAACTACATCGTACCCGTCCTCGTCCATCCGTTTCAGCTTCAGATTGCCGGTAAGCTTTAAATACCTGAAGAAATTATTCAGGACCTGACCCTCGTCCATGCTGCCGATGTAATGCATACCGGTGTCAAATACTGTGTTTTTGCGCCTGAATGTCTGGAGACATCCCCCAAGCTGGTTATTTTTTTCAAGAATACATACATTGTACCCTTCCAGGCTGAGGATGTATCCGCACTGTAGCCCGCCCAGACCGCTACCTATTATAACTACATCATATTTCATTTGCCTGAGATATAGAGGATTGTCTTATGCATTCCGTATTTTATTTATAAGATCATTCACGTTTATGATCTCCCCGCAGGTCATCACTGAGCTGATCGTAACCCCCAGTATGCCATGCATATTTATGTTCTGGCCCGTAAGGAAGAGATTGGGTATTTTTGTGCGGGGAAGTATTATTGATTCCATTGGCCGGTGGAAATCCTTAAGTAAACCAAATGCAGAACCATTTCTGGTGCCGGTATAGTCTCTCCAGGTGAGTGGAGTGGATGAATAATATGTTTCGATGCAGCTCTTAAAACCCGGGAATTGTTTCTCCAGTGAAACAAGCAGTTTTTCGCATCTATCCCTTTTGAACTGAAGATAATCATCACCTCTTTTGCCTGTGAATGTATATTTCCATTTTTCCAGCTCACCGAATTGCATGTACGTAATAACAGATGCGCTTTCTGCATAAGATTCTGATTTTGAAGATGCTGTTGGCATCAGGGCATACATCTGCGGCCATTTTGAAATGTCATAATCACCGACCACCCAGGTACTCTCCTGGTTGTAATGATAGAAGTTGTAATTCAGGTAAGGGAATGAATTCTTCTTAAAGACAAGGTACATGGTGAACATCCCGATTGTGTCCTCTATGTTGTTGATCCGGTATGAAAAACCACTGGATATTTTCAAACGGTCTATCATGGAGATCATTTGTTCAGGATGAGTGTTCGAGATAAAGTATTTACCTTCAATTTCCTCTCCGCCATCAAGAAGAACCGATTTAATGCTGTTATTATCAGTTGTAAACTTCAGGGCTTTTGCATTCTTCAGAATAGTTCCTCCATATCCGGTAATATTATTTGCCAGGATATTGATCATGAGATGACTTCCGTCGACCACTCGCCAGGCGCTTTCGATGAATGAATTACTGATCAGTGCATGGATCATGAGAGGTGTTTTTTTATCATGCCCGGTATACATGAGATTATTGCCGGCTATTACATTCTGCAGTACCGGATCACTGATCTCTGACCTGATATAATCAGCAGCACCTACACCAATGGAGCTGCATTCAAGAATATTAAAAGACTTATCCGACAGGTTATAAAGCGGGACAGAGGCGCAAATGCCTTGTATAGTTTCAAGATATCTTGTCAGGCCATCCTTTTCGCCAGGGAAATAACGAAGAAGATTTTCCTTGAAGTTATTCCGCCCCATGGCCAGAGGGTATCTGCCCGAAGGGAGGCTGATAATGTCAAAACCGTTCTCGTCAAGTCTTCTGAGCTTCAGCCTTTCTGTAAGCCCGAAATAACGGAAATACTGATTTAGTATCTGTCCGTTATCGAGGCTTTCAGTATAGTTAAGCCCTGTATTGAAAATGCACCCTTTTCTTCCGAATGTCTGAAGTGAACCACCCAGCTTTCCGTTCTTCTCAAGCAGGCAAACGCTGTATCCTTCCCTGCTTAAAATATTTCCGCATAAAAGGCCTCCCAGACCGCTTCCTATAATAACAACATCATATTTCATTATCCTTGGATCCGCCGCTCTTAAAGTTGGTAAAGTTAAAAAAAAAGTGAATTAAAGGGAAAGCTTGATGCGACAAATACTGCCCATGACTTTCAGCTTCACTTCATGCATCCTCTTGTATACTCGATAGTTCAAAAGACATCGCAAGGGCTTTTCAGCGACGGATTTGACCAGTTAACCGCAGGAACACCCTATCTGTTTGTTGCAAATCACAGGGATATTGTACTTGACTCGGCCATACTCCAGGTACTCTTATTTGATCATGGTCATCTAACTTCGGAAATAACCTTTGGAAGCAATCTGATGATCAACCAGTTTGTCATAGATCTGGGAAAGGTCAACCGCATGTTCAAGGTGGAAAGAGGAGGCAATAAGGCTGAGCTTATAAGAAACTCACATAAGCTTTCCGCTTATATCAGGCATACGGTTACAAATAAAAAAGTGTCTGTCTGGATAGCACAGAGACCTGGACGAACCAAGAATGGATCTGACAAGACGGAGGCCGGTTTGCTCAAGATGTTCAACATGAGCGGCGGTGATGATTTTGTAAAATCTTTCAGGGAACTCAATATAGTTCCCCTGGTGATCTCCTACGAATATGAACCTTGCTGTGCTTTCAAGGTAAAAGAGCTCCTGGCAACGATGCAGACCGGCTCATACCAGAAGCGTCCTGATGAGGACCTGATGAGCATTATAACCGGAATAACCCAGCAGAAAGGCAGAATACAGATGTCGGTAGGCAGGCCGGTAGATCTATACCTTGACAAAATTAACGAAAAGGATACGCTGAACAATAAACTGACCAGGCTTGCCGAGCTCATTGATGGAGAGGTTTATAGTCATTACAAGCTTTGGCCCGGAAACTATATCGCTTATGACCTGATGCATGATTGTACAGATCACCGCTCATTTTATTCTCCTGAAGAAAAGAGTAAATTCCTGGCATATATGGAAAATGAAATCAGGGGACTTGAGGGAGACCGGAAAGCCATTGAAAAGCTGTTCCTTGGTATCTATGCAAATCCCCTGATCAATAAAAACCGCTCTATTAAGCCCTGAAAGATTTATTATTCAAGACTTTAGCTGGTTTGCTGCCACTATTATTTTTGCTTGGTAATAAAAGCAGCCAGTGCTTTCCCAAGTTTGGCATAAGATTCCTCGATCCTGACACCTGTATCAAAATCATAACCCATTGCATCCATCCCGGGACAGTTTTCTACTTTTAGAACTGCAACCTCCTGGCCTGAAGACAGATCCTTAAATGTGGCAATCACATTTATATAGGCAGGTTTCCTCATTACACCGATATTAAAACCAGGTTCTGTGAAGATAGTATGAAGGTTCACTTCAAATTTAGCATCAGTAGCTGTTCGCGATGCTGAAATTCCAACCTTTTCGCCATACTTTGTAAATAACTCTTCAAATTTCGGTTCATACCGGGTTGCCCTGTCGCCTTTCCAGGAGACTGCCCATTTGTCCCCTTTCCCGGCTTCACCTTTGTTATAATCTTCAATCTTCTTGGCAATATAGTCATCTTCCTTGTCAAACTTTCCTACACCCATATCGCTGTAATCAAAAGTTGCAAGCATTTTCTGACCTTTAACTGCTCCAGCATTGCCGTTCTGGACAGTAATTTTTTGGGCATTTAAAATCAATCCGGATGCAAACATCAGAATCAATAGTGAAATAAATAGTTTTTTCATAGGCAATTGTTTTAAATGATGTCCGAAAATAATAAACATGTTCGATAAATCAAAATTTTTGTTTGCTATTAAGAGTACAGCGACTAACTTTGTAAGGAAAGCGTTCGTCATTAAACAAGAAAAACCCCAATTGCATTCACATTCCGCGACATCCAAATGGAAAAATATTGCACTGGCATTTCTGATGACCCAGTCTTTTCCTTCTTTTATTTACGGACAGACCGTTGTAAAAGGCAGGGTTACGGATGCAGAAACTTTTGAGCCGGTTGTCTTTGAAAATATCGTATTCAAGGGAACGTTAATAGGGGTAAAAACAGATTTTGACGTAAATTAAAATCTTACCGTAATAAAAAAAAGCGACTCGATAACCGTATCATTCATCGGTTATGATAAAAAAACTGCAGGTATAATAGTTGGTACTTCACAAACCCTTGACATCAGGCTCCATCCTGCACTTTATTCACTCAGTGAAGTCAGAGTTACGCCAGGGGAAAATCCTGCCCATATTCTGCTCAGAAAAGTATGGGATCACAGCAATGATAACAGTATTGAAAAGCTTTCAGCTTACCAGTATGAGAACTATTCACGGTCCACTGTTTTCCTCAGAAAATTCGGCAACAGGAGCGACGAGGAAAGAAATCTGAGACCTTATGCAAAGGAGTTTGATGAGTATTCAGTGAAAACCGGAGAAGAAGCTATTCCGGCTCTCCCGTCATATATTACAGAATCTGTCAGTGATAATTTTTATCTGAAATCCCCGAAACGTGAATATACTTTAATAAAGGCGACAACTTCCAATGGCATAGCCTTCGAGAATACTGACCTTGTAGCTCAGCTGGTTACAAAACAGGAAAGCTTTTATTTCCCTGATAATACAGTGATAATAGCCGATAAGAGCTTTATTTCGCCTCTTTCGCGCACGGGTCTTCTATACTATAAATATTATATCGTCGACAGCACATTAATCGATAATAAGTACTACTGTTATGAGGTACGGGTGGTGCCAAAACGTGAGGAAGATCCGGTATTTCACGGATCGTTCTGGATAAACGACACAACCTATGCGCTTAAGAGAATATCTGTTGAGGTTGCCAGAAAAGCAGAGCTAAATTTCATACAGAGGATCAAGATCCAGCAGGACTATGAACCTGTTGATTCCGGTGCCTGGTTCCCCGTACGGACTCGTTTCATGGCTGATGCAGAGAATATTTTCGTCACCAACTTCTCCAAAAAATCAAATATTATTGTGAATCAGTCATTTGACCCTGGTTTTTATGGTTCAGAACTAAAAGTGAATCCTGATTCACATGATTATGGCAAGGATTACTGGAATTCGAACAGGACAAATTCCCTTGACCGGATCGACAGTCTCTCGGCAGACAGGATAGAATCACTTAAAAAGAACCCAAAGATCCGGGTGTCGGCAAAGCTCGTCGAGGCATCAATAAAGGGCTATTATAATTTCGGATGGTTTGAAGGCGGGCCCTGGATAATAATTTACAAATACAATAATGTTGAAGGAAACCGTTTCCGCCTGGGGGGAAGAACTAACTTAGAATTCAGCAAAAGAGTGGTTCTGGAGGGTTATCTGGCATATGGCACCAGGGATAACAGATTTAAAGGTTCGCTGCAGTCAGAAATTTTCCTGTCGAAAGAACATTGGACCAAACTTGGCTTTCAGTACCGCGACGATGTTCAAAACACCGGTGCAATCGATGAGTTTTATTCGGGAAGCAGTTTCCTTACCTTTGCAACTTCCTTCGGAGGCTCTGATAAGATGAACAGGTCGGGGGTGATGCGAAGCTGGCTTGAATCGGACATTTTCAAGGGTATGACAGGCAGGCTTGTTTTTACCCGGACATCATTCACCCCTGTGAGTAATGGCTTCTACCCGGCATGGTATACCGATCAGGGGAAAAATGTAATATCAAATTCTTTCATTAACAGTGAACTGGGTTTGATTCTCAGGTACCAACCCAAAGCAGTCTATATCATTGATGGTGTGAGGAGATTCCCGGTCAATTTCAACAAGTATCCCGTTTTTAGTTTCCAGTATTTCAGGGGATATGCCGGTATTTTCAAAAGTGATTATAATTATGAAAAATTCATTACCGGGGTAACTCAGCACTTCAATATGGGAGGTATTGGCAGCTTCGAATATGATCTCACTTTTACCAAAATCCCAGGACAGCTTCCTTATCCATTGCTGATAACACTTGCAGGAAACGAGTCTCTTTTCAGAACATCAGGAACTTATAACCTGATGAATATCGGTGAATTTGTCCTTGATGAAGCGCTCGAGCTGTATGCATCATATCACATGAACGGCGTAATCCTTAACAAGATACCGCTGATAAAAAAACTCCAGTGGAGGAGTGTTATTTCCGGCCATGCTGCTTTCGGAAGTTTCGATGAGACGAAGAACGGATTTTATGAACCCGTGAACAATCCGAAAGGCATTCTTCATGAAGAACCGGGCATGGTTTTCCCTTCACAATTCAGCTCGCTCAGCTATGACAGGCCTTATGCGGAAATTTCGTACGGAATTGAAAATATCTTCAGGTTTTTACGTGTCGACCTGGTCCAGCGGCTTACATACCTTGAGCATTCTGATACTCATCGATTTGGCGTGAAGCTTAGCGGTGTGTTCAGATTTTAGACCTGAGTATGTATAGACGGTTGGAGGTTACCTTTGAACTTTCGGAGACCTCAATAGTTAAACCGTTTCTTCCCGCAAAATCATTTATCTTATTTCCGGAAAAGAAAAACAGTTTCTTATTAAGCGACTTGTTAAAACCGGATCTAGTGGAGAAGAACTCGGTATAGCGTGTCCAGAAATGTCTCTTCTCCAGATCTTTATCGGCATCCCTGATAATTATGATTCCACCCGGATTGAGCTGCTTCGAGCATGATGACAGAAGCTGTTCCTGCTTATCGCCTGGCATATAGTGAAGCACATCGCTCATCAGAAAAACATCTGCTTTCGGATATTCGTAAGTAGCTGCATCGGCAGAGACAAAACTGATCCTGTCGTTCTTTGATAAGCAGTTATTTGCTAGTTCGATTTTATCAGTGTCGTAATCGATGCCAAGGATCCTGCGGTTCTCCGAAGTGAAGTTCAGCAAATACGAGATCAATCCGTAACCACATCCGATATCAACTATATTACCCTGACGGGGAACAACATCATTGATATAATCATAGTTGTTTTCCAGCGACAGTTTGATCCTTGTATACCATTCCAGAACAGGACCTTTGTAGATGAAGTTGCGGACCAGCTTTCTCCTGAAATAATCTGGTGTCTCAAGCTCGGTTTTTACCTTTTGGTATTCATCCCTGAAGAATCGCAAAAGCGTTTTTGTACGTTCGTGATAGTCATTGCCAATGCTCCTGTCTTCAGCCTTTACCCTTGGATATATTTTAATTGTAACGCTGCCTCTCTTCAGATGGTTCTCCCCTTTGTTCATACAGTCGGCTGCCCCGTGAACAATTATCGGTACTATATCGAGGTTGAGCTTTTCGGCAAGTAGAAATGCACCCTTGTGGAAACGATGAATCTTCTGATCGGGTGAGCGGGTCCCTTCCGGGAATACCAGGATTGAATAACCCTCATCGACTTTCTTCTTCAATTTATCGATCAAAGGCTCATAACCATGAGTAACCGGATAAAAGTCGAGGTACCTGATAAACAGGAAATAAGCAGGATTGTTCCATACCCATTTTGTGGTAAGTATGATGAACTTCGGACTCTGCATCATCAGGAGTGCCAGGTCCATATGCGACTGATGATTTGCAATTATCATTGAAGGTTTACTGAAATCTTCCCCGCTCTCGTTAATAGTCTTTTGTTTTATGGGGATAAGCAGATAGCTTGATATTTTCAATGATGTGCAGAGTACGTTATGAAGAAATTTTTTCTTCGTCCTCGTTGGAACGGGAAGAGGGACAACAAGAAAAAGAATCAGGTTAAGGACAACAGAAAGAACTATTGCCCCGGTTAGTACAAAAACCGTAAGAATAATATCTGTCAGCGTCACGGGTATAACCCTTCTTTTGCCATTCTTGCTGACGAGCCAGGAAAAGAGTATGGGTTGGAATGTGTATGAGATAAGAACTACTGAAAACAATCCGATTATTGAGATTAAAGCTATTGAATTCAGAGAAGGATGTTTTGCCAGGAGCAGTACTCCCACGCCAATAATGGTGGTGAAAGAAGATAAGAATACTGACGTTTTATATGATGATAATTCTTTATGGCCATACTTGTATTCCAGCATGAGACCCCTGACCATCAGTACGCTGTAATCAACGCCAAGTCCGAATACAAAAGTTGATACTATGATATTGAAGATGTTGAACTTCAAGCCAAACATGCCCATAAATCCTAATGTCCACAGCCAGCCTAAAAACATAGGGGCTGAAGCCATGAGCCCGGTTTCCAGTCGTCCGAAAGTAATTATCAGTGTCAGTGTTACAAAGATCAGGCATAAATTCACCAGCAGATCGAAATCATGTTTTATTCCAGTTACAAAGTCTGAAGTAATTTCCTGACGGTCAATTACTATAACATCATTTTCATTTAAGAATTCAGAATAGATCGTGTGCCTGTTTTCGTCATTTACTTTAATGAGTGACATAACCATTGACATATCTCCGGTTTCAGAGATCATGTCATTCAGGAACAGATCCCTGAGAGTGTCGAATTTACTGATGTCGACCGGTTGAAAATCCCCGGCCAGAAAAGAGTAAAATTGATTGAATGCATCTTTTCTGAAGCCAAATCTTTCGCCAGAGCTTAATATTGAATTTCTGATCTCCGTTATTTTCCGGGGTGTCCAGTATTCTTTCCACCTTTGAATTCTTTTTTTTTGAATGGAATCGTTAATAAGAATCGAGCCGACATTCGTATAACTCTTTACAATATCACCGGTTTTAAGTTGCTCAAGTGATGCTGAAACTCTGGCATTTGTTGTCAATGCCTGTGACAGATTTTTTCCTGTAGAAAAAATATAAACCGATTTAAGTGATATATCATTTATTACTTTCAGGTTTTTTTCTGCTTCCTTCATTTTTGGTGAAAGGTAGTTCATTGAGTACATGTCAGTTTCAAAGGCTGCATTTCTGTAAAAAAAGAGAAAAATTACAGAGACGATCAGAATTATGAAGATCAGAAAATGGTTTAATTCAAATGGATAATCGGATATCTTGTCAACAATTGTCTTGTTCTTCTTTTCAGCGCCTTCAATTTTGAATTTTACCAAATGTGGCAGAATGACAAGTGAGAATAAAGCCGCTCCCAGAATGCTCATCCCTGCAAATAATCCAAGATCCCTTAATACTTCGGATTTAACTAACAGCAAGCTGAAAAAAGCAATCGCAGTGGTTAATGAGCAGGTCATGATTGGTATGGTCATGTCCCTGATAACTATTTCAACTGATCTTTTTTCTTTATAAATGCTATATATATACAGCGCATAATCAACAATAATTCCCAGAAGTACCGATCCAATGCCTAAAGCAATGGTTGATATTTTTCCCTTGATGATATATATAAGGGCCAGTGACAGGACTCCCCCAAATACACCGGGTAGAAAACTGATGAAAGGAATGGATGCTTTCCTGAAATACCATCCTACAAACAGCAGGATTAAAATAATTGCAAGAGTGACAGTCAGTCCAATATCCTTCTTTACCTGCTGTGCATTTCCAACGGCAACGGCAGCTGCTCCATAATATTCAGTCTTAACTGTGAACTCTTCTTTTGCAGACAAAAATTTCAACAATTTATCCAGGTTCCTGAAAAAGATGGAGTTTTGAAGTGTCTCGCTGGGATAATTGACAGGATCAAGGAATATAAACAAGTTCTTTTTGTTACCGGAAAAAATATAACCGTCAATTATCTCATAACCATCAGCCAGCTGAAATTGCTTAAGCTTTTCCAGAGCAAGCCCGTTTATCCCGACAGGATCTGTCAGAATATATTTTTTCATTGCAAAGCTTGCAGGAGAGATTAATGCATTGTAATTCTTCTCCAGCGATCTATCAATTGTTTCGGGTAAAAGAAGACTGTCGATTTTGTGATAATCATTTTCTGTAATGAATATGGGCAGATTCTCATAGAAGAAATTCATGACACCTTCCATATAATCATCATTAATTTTAAAAGTAGTCTGGCGGATAAATTTCCTGTAATCCTTATTTTGTAGAGAATCACACAGTTCATCAGCGTAAGCGATCAGTTTTTCCGGACCTCCAGGCTTGAGAGTATCCTGGAGAAAAATATTCAGAATTATTTTATTGGTTATACTTGACTGGTTAAGAATTATGGATGCTTTGTCATTTTCAAGTGATACGGATTTGGAAATATCTTCTTCGAGTTTGATCTTGGAAGCCAGCAATGCCAGTGAAACTCCAGAGACCATTACAAGTGAATAGAACAGGATCTTTCTGTTCTTGAAAAAGTTATAAATTAAAAGAAAAAAACCTTCCATTACCTGCTATTTTACAATATGCTTCTTTCTGAATATCTTCAGGATCATGAACGTAATGATTCCGGATGCGACTCCCAGCACGACCGCAAGGATAATACTCCCGGCTATATATTGAATCAGGTTAGTCTCAAACGATTTGACGGTAAGGCTGGCGCTAAATCTTATATTGCTTCCTGTTCCCATCATGATCCCTCCTGTGACATAGCTGAGGTATAATAATAAAGGTATCATCGGAGGGATGCTGATGTTTGCTGCAACTGCGGTTATGAACTTGCTTAGTCTGAAAATGTGTGCAAGGGCAATTGCAAGGAGCAGCTGGAATCCCCATACAGGCAGGATGCCGGTAAATATTCCGAGAGCTGCTGCAAGAGATATCTGCAGGTTGCTGTCATCGGTGAGAAGTATGTGCTTGTCTATAAATTCCCGTACGTTCTCTTTGGTAAGGTACTTAATGAAAGAGAATGGCTTGATGTAAAAAACTGCTATCAGCGTAAGAATTATATTGAGAAAACTTATCCTGGCAAAATCCCTGAAAGGTCTGAAATGGCTTATTCGTTCTTCCCTCGGAGGATAGTAAACCCTGATTGGCACACTGATTACTTTAGTCCTTCTCCAGGCAGCCCTTACGAGAATTTCGAGTTCAAACTCATATTTTCTGGTGAAAAACTTCATCTCCCTGGTCAGACCGAGAGGGTAGAGCCTGAATCCGGTCTGGGTATCAGTAAGCTTTATACCTGTAAGGAATCTGTACCAGAAATTCGATAAACGGTTCGCGAACCTGCTTCCACCTGAAAGCTTTTCGGGATTAAGATTCCTCGCTCCGACAATAAGTGCATCTGGTACCTCCTTTGACTTGTTTAAAAATACTTCAATATCAGATGGATAATGCTGTCCGTCGGAATCGATGGTTATTGCATAATCATATCCCAGGGCTATGGCCTTCCCGAATCCCTGCCTGACTGCATACCCTTTGCCGCGGTTGGGCGAATAGGATATGATATTCAGGTAGCTGAATTCTCTGAGGATGGCGGTGGTATTGTCATTTGAACCGTCATTTACAATGATTATATCCTTAGTAATCTTAAGTATATCAGATATAACTGTTTCAAGTGTCTTTGCGTTGTTATATGTAGGAACAATGACACAGTATCTCATCCCAGCCGACCCTTTCTGTTAAGTTATTTGAATCCCCCGAAATACTGATCAGGAATCTCGAAAATTAAAATCTCCTGTGTGAAACTGGTTTGTGGAATATCATGTTTATTCCTATCTGTCCTCCGGAATAGTTCATATCCAAAGGGGATCCTGAAGTTTGCTTACCCATTGTTTTGGCAACATTGTAGGCCAGGACTGGTTGCAGGTTGAAGTTTCCGAACTGCAAATCATATCCTAGTTGTATCCTGAACCCGAGATCATTTCCCTTAAAATCAGCAGGTCCATCACTTTCTGTAAATTTCATTGTATGATACTGAAACCCACCTCCTATGAAAACTGCATTTTTACCTGATAATCCGGTGGGAATAAAGAAATTGGCCAGCACTCCCGGTGATACACGCGTAAAGTAGAAATTCTCTGCCCCGATAACAATTTTAGGTGAAATTGCATATTCAAGAGTGGGTGTGATATCTATCCATCTTGTTTTGAAATTAAGAAATACCGATACATCTTCATACATAATCAGGTCAGTACTGCCCAGGAGTATTGTATAAGAGCTTAATGCGTTGGCAATATACTGATTCACTCCCTGGGGATTAAATACTCCCAGATTGATGCTTATTCCGGGTCCGACGGCAAATTTTTTAAAGTCCTGGGCATTCAGGACACTGGTCGAAAGAGAACCAGCAAGAAAAAACAGGATAAGAGCTTTGCTTGCTGTTGAACGAATTCCAAAGTTTTTAAAGTAAGGTTTCATTTTTAGGTTTTTTTATGTGGAACCGCAAGTTAAATAAAAATTCAAACAAAAAAATACTGATGTTATTTTAAACAGTTAATGTTAGTGATAATTTGATTTTTTTATAATTTGCACGGAATTTTCAAACAAAATTTTCTGATCGGATTAATCTTTTGTTCTTAAGTTATTAATAATGTTGACAATAGGTGAACGTGCTGTGACTGTTGATGATTTTCAGCAGATAATATTTGGTAGCGAAAAGATTGAGATTGCTTCAAAAGCAAGGGAGAGGGTGAAAAAAAGCTACAGTTTTCTGGAATCGTTTTACAAGGACAAAATAATCTACGGCATTAATACTGGTCTTGGTCCGATGGCCCAATACAGAATAGAGGATGCTGACCGTATCAAGCTTCAGTACAATGCTATAAGAAGTCATGCCTCCGGCAGCGGCCAGCCGGTTGATCTGATATACGTTCGTGCAGCAATGGTTGTGCTCCTGAACAATTTTCTGCAGGGTCATTCCGGGATACATCCTGAGGTAGTTGAGCTGATAAAGGAATTTATCAACAGGGAGATCACCCCTGTTGTTCCGGAGCATGGAGGCGTTGGAGCCAGCGGCGACCTTGTACAACTGGCCCATATCGCCCTTGCACTGATTGGCGAAGGTGAGGTCCATTTTAATGGCAAGGTAATGCCGGTAGGAAAAATTCTTTCTCAGAACAACCTTAAGCCTGCTTCAGTGCATATCCGGGAAGGGCTTTCACTGATAAACGGTACATGCTTCATGACAGGGACAGGAATTGTTAACCTGATACATGCCAGAAACCTTCTTTCATGGTCGCTGATGGCAAGCACGATGATAAATGAGATTGTAAATTCCTTCGGCGACAGTTTCTCCAGGGAGCTTAACCAGGTCAAGTTGCACTATGGACAGAACAAGATTGCTGAAGCAGTCAGGAAGGTGCTGTCTGACAGTAAGCTGATCCGCAAGCGGGAAGAGCATTTCTATAATAACAATCACGAAAATACCCATAAAATTGCCGACAAAGTACAGGAATACTATTCTCTCAGGTGCATCCCCCAGATCCTTGGGCCAATACTTGAAACCATTGATCACTCAGAAAAGATTCTCCTTAACGAAGCAAATTCATCGTGCGATAATCCGGTGATAGATTATGTCAGCAAGAACATATATCACGGTGGAAACTTCCATGGTGATTATGTTTCCTTTGAGATGGACAAGCTTAAGATCAGTATGGCCAAGCTGTCGCTTCTTATTGACAGACAGATTAATTACCTGATGAATGATAGGCTGAACAACATACTTCCTCCGTTTGTCAATCTTGGCAAGCTGGGTGTGAATTTCGGGATGCAGGGTGCTCAGTTCACTGCAACTTCAACAGCTGCAGAGAACCAGTCACTGTCATTCCCCAATTACATTCACACCATACCTAATAATAATGACAACCAGGATATTGTAAGCATGGGCACAAATTCTGCCCTTCTGGCAAAAAGGGTGATCGAAAATACTTATCAGGTTTTGTCAATCGAAATGCTGAGTCTCGTCCAGGCAATTGATTACCTGAAGATCAGGAGCAGGCTGTCATCAAGGAACAGAAAAATCTATGATCACATTCGAAAGATAGTCCCCCGCTTTGAAGAGGACACCATAAAATACTTGGAATTAAAAGAAATTAAAGATTACCTTTGCACCCAATTTATTGATATTTTAGACTGATAAGTTTTTGATTAGTCTGGCTTATAATGAAATACGCATTAGTAACAGGAGGTTCAAGAGGCATCGGAAGAGCTATATCAGTTAAGCTCGTTACGTTGGGATATCATGTGCTTGTTAATTTTAAGTCAAACAGGGAAGAGGCTGGCAGGACACTGGAACTTATTGCAGAAGCCGGAGGTACTGGAGAACTTATTCAGTTTAATGTGTCTGATTCTCAGCAGGTTGATGCAGTAATCAATAAATGGTCTGAGGAGCATAAAGAAGATTATATAGAGGTGCTTGTCAACAATGCAGGTATCAGGAAAGACATCCTTATGATGTGGATGGAGAACAAACACTGGAGAGATGTTCTTGATACTAATCTTGATGGATTTTTTTATGTAACAAGGGCTCTTCTGAAGAATATGCTGGTGAATAGGTTTGGAAGAATAATTAATATTGTGTCATTGTCGGGTATCAAAGGTCTTCCGGGCCAGGTGAATTATTCGGCAGCAAAGGCTGCAGTCATCGGTGCAACCAAAGCTCTGGCCCAGGAGATCGGGAAGAAGAATGTGACGGTAAATGCCGTTGCCCCCGGTTTCATTAAAACCGACATGACAAAAGACCTTAATGAAAATGATTTGAAAAACATGATCCCGCTGAACCGTTTCGGATCACCTGAGGAAGTAGCTGAGGTAGTCTGCTTTCTTGCATCCGGGAAATCATCATATATTACAGGTGAGGTGATCTCAGTGAACGGGGGATTATATACATAGTTTAGTGTTACTATAATTGCAATGAACAGGGTAGTAATTACGGGTATAGGAATTTATTCTTCGATAGGTAAAAACCTTGAGGAAGTGAAAGACTCACTTCTGAAAGGCAGATCAGGAATAGGGATAGACCAGGCCAGAAAGGACATTGGTTTCCAGTCGGGCCTTACCGGAAAGGTCGAGCGTCCTCAGCTTAAAGGCATCCTCGACCGCCGTGCAAGGGTTTGCATGCCGCAACATGCTGAGTTTGCATATATGTCTACAACTGAAGCGCTTAAACAGGCTGCTATTACACATGAATTTCTTCATCAAAATGAAGTCGGCATTCTTTTCGGAAATGACAGCTCGACACCTGCAGTCATAGAATGTGTGGATATTGTTCGCAAGACAAAAGATACAAGAATGGTTGGTTCAGGTTCGGTCTTTCAGTCGATGAACTCGTCAGTCACCATGAACCTGTCGGTGATCTTTCAGCTAAAAGGGATTAATTTCACGGTAAGCGGTGCATGTGCCAGCGGTTCTCATGCAATAGGAATGGGTTATCTTTTAATCAGGCATGGCTACCAGAAAACTATTATCTGCGGCGGCGCTCAGGAGGTAAACCTCTTTTGCGTTGGCAGCTTCGATGCCCTTGGAGCATTCTCAAAGCGTGAGTCGGAACCCGAAAAGGCCTCAAGGCCATTCGATAAAACAAGAGACGGTCTGGTCCCAAGTGGCGGGGCTGCCACTGTGATCCTTGAAGATCTAGATTCTGCGCTCCGGCGAGGAGCTCCTATAATTGGAGAAGTAATAGGCTATGGCTTCTCCTCCGACGGTATGCATATCTCGGTACCTGATATTGATGGTCCGATAAGGGCTATTTCGATGGCATTGAAAGATGCAGGAATAGGCGCGGAAAAAATAGACTATATAAACGCTCATGCTACTTCTACACCACTGGGCGACCAGAATGAGGCAAGGGCAATCGACACGATCTTCGGTAGCTGTAAGCCTGTCATCTCTTCAACAAAATCAATGACGGGTCATGAAATGTGGATGGCAGGTGCCAGCGAGGTCGTTTATTCGACAATCATGATGCAAAACTCTTTCGTGGCTCCCAATATTAATTTAGTGGAACCTGACGAATTCACCTGCAAATTGAACATTACCCGTGTTACCTTACAGAAAAACATTGATACCTTCCTTTCCAATTCCTTTGGATTCGGAGGCACCAATTCTTGTTTGATAATTAAAAAGTTTCATTAACTTAGTCAGCATTAAATTATACATATGACCAGGGAAAACATAGTAAAGACCATTAACAGTCTGTTGATTGAAGAGTTTGAGATTGAGGAGAGTGTAATATCTCCTGATGCTCATTTAAAAGATGACCTTGGCCTTGAAAGTCTCGATTTTGTTGATATCGCCGTTATAGTTCAGAAAGAATTCGGATTAACTCTCAAGGGAGAGGAGATGACCTCAATAAGGACACTTCAGAATCTTTACGATTATATCTACAATTGTTATCAAAAGAAATAATTTAATGTGGCAACCTGGAAAGGCAAAACACGCGGAGGTTTAGCAGGTTATAAGATATTTGTCACCGTTCTGAAATATTCTGGCCTTCCCGCAGCGTACTTTCTTCTCAGGTTTGTAGCTCTCTATTTCTTCCTCACCAACCCGCGCTCATTTTCAATAATATTTAAATTCTACAGGAAAAGATTCAGTTACGGATTTTTTAAATCTGTTGGTTGTGTCTACAGTAATTACTATTGTTTCGGACAAGTGCTGCTCGATAAGGTAGCAGTAACGGCAGGATTCAAAACCAGATTCAATTTTACCTTTGAAGGCGAGGAGTATCTCAGAAAAATGGTTGATGAGAAGACCGGAGGTTTACTGATAAGCGCACATATTGGTAACTTCGAGATGGCCGGGTATATGCTCGAAAGACTGAAAACAAAGGTCAATATAATAATGTTCGACGCCGAGCATGAAAACATAAAGGACTACCTGGCCACTGTCACAAACAGGAATTACAATATTATAGTCATAAAAAAGGATAATTCACATATATACGAGATCAACAATGCTTTCCGCGAAAAGCAGATTATCTGCATCCATGGAGACAGGTTTTTGAAGGAAAGCAAAAAGATGTCTGCGGAATTCCTTGGTGAAGAAGCATTCTTCCCTACAGGTCCCTTCTACATGGCAATGAAGTACAATGTTCCGGTTTCCTTCGTTTTTGCCATGAAGGAGAATAATAAAAGCTATCATTTCTTTGCCTCGCCTCCGCAATATTACAGGCAGGAGGGATTGCAGATAAAGAGAGATCAGACAATTCTCAGGATTATTAAAAGCTATATTAACGAAGTAGAGAATACTATCCGCAAATATCCGGCACAATGGTTCAACTATTATAATTTCTGGGAGAAGGATGGTAAGTAAAAAACTCATACTTGTCTCGGCCAACAGGCATAAAGAGCCTTATCCCGTATACCCCCTGGGGATATCGTACCTGAGCTCTTACCTTTCCCGGCAAATGCCTGATCTTGAAGTACATATTTTCGACTTCATGACAGGCTCCCATGAAGATTATATCCATAAGCTGAAAGAGATACAACCGGATTATTCCGGCATCTCGTTGCGCAATATCGACGACGTCAATATCTATAAAAAGGAGAGCTTCATTAATCATTATAAGCAGATAATAACTCTTACCAGGGAGAACAGCAAGGCAGTTATAATTATAGGCGGGTCAGGCTATTCGATCTACCCGGAACTTCTTTTTGAGACCCTCGACCCCGATTTTGGCATATATGGAGAAGGTGAGGAAAGCCTTCAGCAGCTGATTACAGCCATTGACAATGGTGTTGATCATACATCAATAGAAGGCCTTGTATACAGGAAAGACAGAACCGTTGTAGCTAACAGGAGAGGGACACATCCCGCAACGCCTGTACTTGACTTTGATGATAAACTGACAGATTATTACTGGCAGAACAGCGGTATGCTCAACATCCAGACCAAGCGCGGGTGCCCTTACAATTGTATATACTGCACCTATCCATTGATTGAAGGGCACAAGGTGAGAACCCTCGATCCTGATCAGATTGTCAGAACATTAACAATTCTGCATCAGCAAAAAAAGATTGACTATGTGTTCTTTACCGATTCCATTTTCAATATCAGCAACGAGTTCAATTATGAGCTTGCCGAAAAGTTAATTGCTGCGAAACTGGATATACGGTGGGGAGGATATTTTAATTTTACCAATATCGACAGGATGCTCCTTGAGAAGATGAAGCAGGCAGGACTCAGGCATATCGAATTCGGTACTGATTCAATTTCTGATGTCGTACTTAAGAAATGCAATAAACCGTTCGCGGTGGAAGATATCTTAAGGATCTCAGATTATTGCACCGGACTAGATATCGATTTTGCTCATTTCCTGATACTTGGAGGTTATGGCGAAACTGAGGAAACATTGAAAGAGACATTTGAAAATTCGAAAAAGATAACCAGATCTGTTTTCTTTCCTTTCATCGGAATGCGTATTTATCCGGGAACAAAGCTTCATGAGATTGCCATCAAAGAAAATATCGTCAGAGAAGATGATCCGATTCTGGAGCCGGTATATTATGTATCGGGAGAAATCGATATTAATTCTCTTAAAACAAAAGCAAAACAGACAGGAAAAGCGTGGATCTTTCCCGATGACGATCTTGGTGATGTTATGGTCCGGATGCGTCAGAGGAATAAGAAAGGACCGCTGTGGGAATATTTGATGAAATGATTATTTAATGCTGCGATTCATTTTAGAAAGTCTTGCGGTCTTGCAGTCTTGCAGGTCTTTTCATTGGATCGACCTGCAGGACCTGCATGACTTGCATGACTTGCATGACTTGCATGACTTGCATGACTTGCATGACTTACAATACTTTCAATCTAGTAGAAGATAAGTATGGATCCTTCCAGTTTTAATATTGAGGATTTGATTCCCCAAAGGCCGCCGATGGTAATGATCGACCATCTTGTTCATGCAGAGGAGAAATCAGCAGGAGGAAGGCTGACTGTCAGGGAATCAAATCTCTTTTGTCTGAATGGTTACCTGCAGGAATCTGGTATGATAGAGTTCATAGCACAGACAGCAGCTGCCTGGACAGGTTTTAAGCAACTGTCGGCCGGGAAGGAGGTCATGCTGGGATTTATTGGATCTGTAAAGAACCTTGTCGTATATTCAATGCCTGCTGTAGATACAACGATTGAATCGGAAATAGTTCTCGACAGTGAAGTTCTTGGATATTCGATTATTATTGGCAGGGTTTTGCAGAAAGGCAAATTGCTTGCTGAATGTGAGATGAGGATAAAGCTCGAGAACAAATAGTATTAATAAAAGATCGTTTTGTTAGTTCATTTCGATATCCATTAAATTTTGCAGGCCTTTTACAGGATTATAGATGTTATTTAAAAAACTTGATTAATTTTAAAAACTAAGCTAAAATTTTAAATATGAAGAAACTATTTACCCTATTAAGCATTCTTATACTTTTCACGACAGGTTGTACTAAGGATGGAGTCAATGGCGATGCATATATTTCAATTGACTGGGAATACATTGACAGTGATAACAAGGTAAGTTCTTACACTGATAACAACCCGAGTACCCCTGTTACTATTGATGCAGACAAAGAGTACCTGACTCAGCCCGGTACTTACACCTATTCATATGAGTCAGAGGATTTATATTATTACTACAGCCATTCAGGGACCTATACTATCACCATAAATCCCGGGACAGCCAAGACCTTATTTTCAGACGGAGTAGATGGTGCGGATACCTATTTTGACTTATATCTGACTATATATAAAAGAAAAGGGGATGAAAAAGGCTATATTTCGGATGCCAGGGATGAAACAATAAAAATAAATGGCGGATATATGCTGATTCATGAAAGCGTAATGATAAGGCCTAAATAGCATGATTATTTCATGAACCTGGTTGGGGGAGATTCAAACGACGCTGCCACTTTTAAGAAAGCCTCTATTCACATCTGGCTCTTTCATATCCGGATAGAACAGATTAGCGATGTCCTTTCATGATAATTATAATTACCATTCAAAATATACTCATTAATATCTATGATATTTAAAAAACTAATTCTATTTTTGCGGCTCGATTTTGGTACTCCTTCGCCAAGGTGATGGAGGTCAACACGGGGTGTAGCGCAGCCCGGTTAGCGCATCTGGTTTGGGACCAGAGGGTCGCAGGTTCGAATCCTGCCACCCCGACCATTGAAAATAAAGGAGTTAGACTATATTTAACTCCTTTTTATTTTAATTGTTTTCACACAATTTGCACACAGCTCTATTGTATACTATACTCTGAAGATGTGTATGTTAATAAAAAGGAAGCAATCCTCCCAGATAACTCCACATTGAGCGATAAAAGAATGTTACAAGGATGACTATTTTCTATTTGAAGGATTATGGACTTTCTGGTAGTAGTCTCTTATCCTCTCTCGGTTTCGTACGCTACTCCTGTCACTAACTTTAAATTTCCCCTTAGGAGTATATGCAGATGATCGAGGCGGTTTTTGTCTTGTTGCACCCATTCTGATACTACATGAGCATAAAAGTGGAATCAATATCATCAGAATTAATATTAACGAGAGCTTTTTAATGATTTTGTATATTAATTTCCAAAGTCACTAATTTCCAAAGAATAGGATTATAATAACAGCAAGCCCCCAAAAAGATTTGTGGATTTCTTATAATAGAAAATTATCTTATTTTTCCAGGACCAGGTTTTTTTGCCGTGCGTATTCAATCATAAATTCATAAATTTTTGTTTTATCTTCAAGCTTAAATTTTTCAAACAGCAATACTACCGCTTTTTTTTCTTTCCTCCGGATTTCAATTTTATTGTTTTTCAGAAGGATTTTTTCAATTTCATTATCCTTGATTATAATCTCTCCGATTTTTGTCCTCCACTTTATCTTAAGATTACTGTCACCGGCCACTAATTTGGTTTCATTATTTCCTACTAATGGAGTAAAAAATATAACTCCAAAGAGAACTAAGACAATTGACTTTATCCAGTCCAATAGTGTCAATGGTTCATCTGAAAAGAATAATCTAGCTATGCCAGACAATATCCAAAATATACCTATTATTCTCTTAATCCAAGCCCATCCTGTATGTTTGAAAATTAGGTTTTCCACGTTAATATGATTTATATTTGCTTGATAAAATTACTAATTAAATTAACACAAGTTATAAAAGACCCCGGAGCTGATCAGTTGGCAGATGGGTAATTGGTTACTATTTGACTTTATTAAATTTCAAGTCTTCATATATAACTCCATTCACATTGAATTCATGAAAAGAATAAACATTGGGATTTTCAAAAATTATTTCAATTGTCCGCCACGTTTTTTCCGGATCAAAGTCAGTGCACAATGCCCCGCTAAACTTTGTTTCTGAAACGAACGAAGATATCCATGTCATTCTTCCACCGTTTGGCCAGAGTACGAAACCATAGAATTTACCTTCTTTTGAATTAAAGCTGATATTATTAACATAAAAAGGTATCTCTTTGCCTTTGGTAATCAGTGTCACAGTTACAATAGAGGCTTTCCCATAAGGTTTCCAATCCCAGACTTCTATAGTATCTTTGGCGTAATCTGCATGCCAGACACCAAAGCATTGTTGCATCATTTTAAGCTGATCGGGTGGCGTCTGCGTAGTTTGCCCCTGTATCCCGTTAGAAATAATTAAAAGGAATACAAAAATTACACTAAGAGAACTTAATTTTTTCATAGCATTATGATTAGTATATGGTTGAGCAAAGAAATTTTCCCAACAAAGTTACACCAGCAAAAAACCAAAGTCAAGTTTATTTTTAAATAGGAAGCCCCCGGAGGTAATCCAAGTTTAAAGTGGTATGAACTTATTCAGAAGGATCAAAGAGGTAAAATAATACTGTTAATGATCCCTGACAAGATGCCAGGGTCAGGTTTTTGGGAATCATATTATAGTTTCAATATCTTCCAAACCGAATACTCGCTGCCTTTAATAACATGAAGGTTATAGATGCCGGGTAACAGGCTGTTCATATCCAGCTCGACATTTTCTGTAATCTGGCCTGTTCTTAATTTCATGCCCATGCAATTGTTAAGTTCATAACTTCCTTCTCTGCCGTCAGTTTCAATATAAAGAGTACCGGATACCGGATTGGGATATACCTTATATATATATGTATTATCTGTAATTCCGACAAGCACATTCAATGTTTGCACTACATCTGGCGCTGCCTGGTAATTGCTGTTCCCTGCCTGTGATGCAGTGATATCTGCAGTCCCCGTACCGACAATAGTAACACTATTACCTGAAATGATAGCTACTGATGTATTGGAGCTGGTATATGTTACAGGGTTGCCGGATGCTCCTCCTGTTGCCGATAGAGTGAAAGGGGGATCACCAAATGCTTTGGTGAGGAGGGTATTGAAGATTATTGTCTGAGTGCCTTTGACACGGATGGTCCCATTTGTCGAAAGCGTACTCATATCCCATATAAGATCTGAACCTGGTGTTTCAGGTGTTATACCCGAGAATGTACCTGAATAAGAACCAGCCCTGATGATCTTAAATGAATTTCCCGCATTATAAGATCCGGCAAGTAATGTAATGTTCAAAGTTCCATCTAAGATTGCAGCACCTGATACTCTTATGGTATCCTGAAGGTTACCCGACCTGTTGATCTTAATATTAGTAGTGCTTCCTGCTTGCAGATCGAGTGTGCTTAGCAGCTTTATTGTTCCGGTCTGGGTAGAAGAGATACCCGGTGAAATGATGCCGCCTGATTTTACAGTTACGGGTCCGGTAATGAACGGAGTTCCTGCCATAGTGCCTCCGGCGTTGACAGTCACTGAGCTTGAACCCTTTATTGAATCAGCAGTCACCATGAGTACTCCTCCGTTTACCGTCGTGGTCCCGGTATGTTTGATTTTTCCTGAAAGGGTCCATTTACCCGTTCCCGACTTGGTTATAGAACCAGGACCAGAGATTAAACCCGCAAATGTTGCATCTGTGTTTTTTGTGCCGATAATCCAGTAGGATGTTCTGGAGGATTCGTCTTTTGTTGCCAGTTCAGAACCTGATACTCCTGAAACTTCACCGACAGTAGTGGTCCCGGTGCCTACTTTGTACATACAGGCGACCTGCGTAAGGCTAAATGCTGCCTGATTGTAGCCGAAACTGTTATTTATTCTGAAATCAGGAGTATAGTGAGGATCATACAATATATTAATGGTCCCTGTAAATGCTGACCAGTCACCTTTAAAATCAGTACGCACGTAGGGGATCATTATATTAAGTGTTCCGTTTCCAGTAAGTGTCCCGGTCAGGGAGCAACGGCCATCGGTGAAGAGTCTGGCTGTTTTCCCATCCGGTACTATCATATTCCATCCTGCAGACTCACTCAGCCTGACATCGCCCATATTGAGAGATCCTCCGTTTAAAGTCACAGTGCCACTACCCACTCCTGATGTATTACCGGTAGAACCTAAAAGTGAAATATCACCCTCGTTTATTGTCACACCTCCGCTGAATGTATTCGATGCCGATAATAGCAGTGCTCCGGCTCCATTTTTTATCAGAGCTCCGTTTCCGCTGATCTGCCCGTTCAATGATAACTGGAATCTGGGGTCGGCTATGTCGAAGGTTGCCCCAGAGGCACCTATAACAAAATTACGATCAGTATTTACCTGTGCACTAGCCACCCTTAAGGTGCCGCCATCAATATTTATTGCTTCTGCCGATGCCCCGAAACATCCCGGTAATCCCTTGTTGTTTATGGAATTGATCTCGGTCACTCCGCCATTGAGAGACACTGCACCCGTAAAAGTATTGCTGGTGGCAATGGTAAGTTTTCCGGTACCGTTCTTATTGAGTCCTGCAGTACCGGCTATATATCCTTTCCCGGTGAAAGTATAGTCTTTCGAGGCTGTAATGTTTATTCCTCCGGCAGGTAAGCATGTTTTCAGTAAAACGACCGGTTTTGTTATTCCTGCATCGCTGAAGGTCACACGGTCATTTATAGCAAATACATCTGCCAAAGAATTGTTAAGCCAGCTCTGGGAAATGCCAAGATCCCAGGTTCCTGAAGTCCCCGCCCACACAATATCTGAAGCAGAACGGGTACTGAATACCCTTAGCCCGATAATGTTTCCAGACTGATAAAGAATGCAGGGAATAATGTCAAGTCCGGTTATTTTGATAGCTTCAGGGGAACCGGTAAAAGTACCTGTGCATTGGATAAGGGGATAGTCTCCGGAAGCAGGCGTGCCGTTTAACAGATTAATATAGAAGCCAATAGTATCTTTTATAATGAGGTTACCTGTAATTAATAGCTGGTCCTTAATCCCGCCAGGTGTTTCGGAAATGTCAAAGCCACAATATGAGGATCTACTGAATACAACGTTCCCATGGATTGAAAGGATCCCTGCACTACCCATTCCGTTTCCGGGGATCACAGCGCCTTTTTCTTCGA
Organism: Bacteroidia bacterium; assembly: GCA_026391595.1. Classification (GTDB taxonomy): domain Bacteria; phylum Bacteroidota; class Bacteroidia; order Bacteroidales; family VadinHA17; genus LD21. The sequence continues at coordinate 1,609 of JAPLDY010000210.1, read as the reverse complement.
TCGTAAGGTTTGCATTCAATGTTCCGGATCCGCCCACTCTGCCTCCTTTGATGCCTTTAGCTGTTATACCTCCGTATGTTCCGCCATGCATCCATACCGGGCTTGAATAGCTGTTGTTTATCATTAAAGCTCCATCCCAGACCGTTGTGGCGCCGGTAAAAGTATTGGCGTTGTTTATAGTAAGAGTTCCGTTGCCGGTTTTCAGAAGCTGCATGGCCCCTGACAGTGACCCTGATCCTTCAAAAGTATAGTCAATGCCTGAATATACCGAAATATCTCCTGGTGAAAGAGCTCCGGTCAGATTTACCGTCGTGTTAGCAATAGCTCCGGTGATACCGTAATGATCGAATAATACTTTGTTCCCCTGCTGGAATAATGCTGGTGTAGTGTTTCTATGCCATGACTTGGTCGTATTGACATCCCATATTGAACTGGTACCGCTCCAGCGGATATCTTCACCGGTAATAGGAGAGGGGGGAACCATTTCCATCTGGGGTCCCAGATAATAATCGACAGAAAAACCTCCGATCCGGCCCAGACATGTTGTTTGAACGCGATACCCCGGATTCTGCATAAGAGCATAGATGCGGTTATTCGATGGTATTGTGGTGGAATATATGCGAAGTTCCTTCTGATCAGCGGTTTCATAGAGAATCTCTTCGCGCCAGTCTCCCAAAAGGTCACAGATCATTGTTGCCCCGTTCATGGTGCGGCTTTCACATCCCTCGGTTTTAAAATTGAGAATTATATTGACATTGCCTGAGGCAGCATCGTACTTTTGAATATTCCCGTTTAAATGATTATAGTCGTTGTATACCAGTTCTTTTGCCAGATCTGCATCCCAGTAGGCTGTAGCGCAGGGAGTAAAGTTTTGTTTGTTAATGTAATTCCCTTTGTAATCCATTACACCTGGTGTGCCGCCATAATACTGGGCTCCTTTCAGGCCGGGTAAAAGAGAAGCAGCTCCGGCACGTCCCGGGTCAGTTACGCTGGTCGTGAAATATTCTTTAATAATTTCACCGGTAGCTGCATCCCATAATGCAGACCCTAGCTGCATGGAATTTGACTGCTGGACAAGGAAGAACTCCATCCCGGGTCTGTCTGGATCGATATCCAATACCTCAAACATGTCGCCGTGCCCCAGACCTTTGTCCTTTTGATTGTAAATCAGCTTCATATCGTGATCAATGGCAGAAGCAGTGAGAAGAACTTCATCCTTGCCATCATTATCGATGTCTTTGATCCGGATAGAGTGTCCCCCGAATCCTATTTTAGGAGTGGCATCGTATATTTTGGTTGTGGAATTATAAACATCAGTTGTAACCAGACTATCGGGGCGCATTGTAAGATGTCCATTGCGATAATCCCATCCATATATTTTCAGGGGTTGACCATCGCCGATTCCACGTTCTGTAACGATGCTTGGCAGCATTCCGTCGAGATATGCAATTGACATCCATTGGTAAAATGGCCTCTCGTTGGCTCCCCAATAGGAAAAAGGAATGCCTGTCATCGCAGGTTGATATTTGATGCTGTCAACAGGAGCGCCTGTAAGACCATCAAGAATGTATAAATATTCCGGCATTGTGGTACGCTGCAGGGAGCCTTT